>DGES01000120.1:49616-63345 GCA_002386065.1 Firmicutes bacterium UBA3920 | reverse complement strand
TAAATAACATGTACATGTAACGGATATATTATCCAACAGTACAAGATATTCTACATCAATAGACAAAAGTCCTCCTTATCTATAATTATTTTTATGGTACTTTTCTATCATTTTATAATATTAAAGTTTAAATTAAATCTTATATTTAGTTTTGAAAAACTTTTAAAATTGTATAAATACTAGTATAATGTAGATAATTAGTATGATTGAAAGGGCGAAGACATTATGGAATCAATTCAGAGAATAATGGTTGTGGATGATGACCCACATATAAACGAGCTTGTAAAACTTTATTTAGAAAAAGAGGGCTATAATGTAGAATGTTATCTCAATGGATGGGATGCGTTAAATGCCTTTAAAAATAATCCTCCTCATCTCATGATATTAGATATAATGCTTCCTGGAATGGATGGATGGGATGTATGTAAAGAAGTGAGGAAGATTAGTGAGGTTCCCATAATAATGCTTACTGCTAAAGGAGAGACATTTGACAAGGTGCTTGGATTGGAACTTGGCGCAGATGATTACATAGTAAAGCCATTTGATCCACAAGAGTTAGTAGCGCGGGTAAAGGCAGTACTTAGACGTACAAATCCTATAAAATCTCTTGATGAAAAGGTAGAATATCCTAATTTGTCTGTGAATCTTTCAAATTATAATGTCGTATATAAGGGAGAGATCCTTGAACTTCCACCAAAGGAGTTAGAGCTTTTATATTTCTTGGCTGCCCATCCTAATAAAGTGTTTACTAGAGAACAATTATTAGAACAGGTATGGGGTTTTGATTATTATGGTGATTCGAGGACAGTAGATGTTCATATAAAGAGATTGAGGGAAAAATTACAAGATCCAAATGAAGCCTGGCAGATAAAAACTGTATGGGGTGTTGGGTATAAATTTGAGGTGAAATAGATGTTTAAATCTCTATTCTCCCGTTTAGTAGGGACATATTTTATAATTATATTGATTACTATAATAGTGTTGAGTGTTTTATTATCTACATTCTTTGAAGATTTTATATTTACTAGAAGGGCAGAAGAATTAAAACGTGAAGCAATAGACTTAAATCCATATATAGAGATGTATGCAATGGGGCTTTTAGATGAGTGGAATTTATATAATTATTTTAAAGTCGCCGATAGATATAAAAATACTACTATTTGGATAGTAGATGAGATGGGATATATTTGGATATCTTATTCGTCTTCTGATGAGGAGATGGATAAATGGAAGGAACAGAAGTTAACTGCTGAGGAATTTATGCAAGTGATCAAGGGGCATACAATAGTGAAGGAAGGAAAATTTGGTGAGAGATTTCCTGTACCAGTTCTCACAGTTGGGACGCCTTTTAAAGTAAATGATAAGATAAGAGGGGCCATATTTCTCCATTCTCCGGTACAGGAGATAAAGGGTACAATACGGGAGACTTATAAAAATATATGGTTGGCATCTTTAATTTCGGGTATTTTATCTATCATACTATTGTTTTTTACATCAAAACATATATCTAAGCCCCTCATAGAGATGAATCAAATTTCAAGGGAATTTGCAAAGGGTAATTTTAAAAGGAGAGTAGATATACATACTAAAGACGAGATAGGTCAGCTTGCAGTAAATTTTAATGCAATGGCAGATTCACTTGAGAACCTAGAGAATATGCGGCGAAGTTTTGTAGCTAATGTATCCCATGAGCTCCGTTCACCTCTAACATCTATAAGAGGTTACATACAGGGAGTACTTGATGGCACAATTCCGCCGGCGCAATCAAATAAATATCTATCCATTGCATTAGATGAGACACAGCGATTAAATAAACTTATAAATGAATTACTAGATCTTTCCCAGATAGAATCAGGTCAGTTTCCATTAAATATTACAAAATTTGATATAAATGAACTCATAAGACGAGTACTTATATCCCAAGAAGAGCGAATAACGGATAAAGATATTGATGTAATAATAACTTTTCAAAGTCTATCTTGTTATGTGCAAGGTGATAGGGATAGGATTCAACAAGTATTATATAATCTTATAGATAATGCTATTAAGTTTAATCCTAAAGGGGGAAAATTAATAATTGAAACGTGGAGGCATGATGATAGAATATTTATAAAAACAGAAGATAGGGGACCAGGTATATCAAAGGAGGAGATAGTTCGTATATGGGAGAGATTTTATCAAGTAGATAAATCCCGTTCACCAAAAACTGGTGGAACAGGACTTGGCTTATCTATAGTAAAGAAGATAATAGAGGAGCATGGCCAAGAAATATGGGTAAATAGTGAAATTGGTGAGGGGACTGCATTCATATTTTCTCTTTCAGCAGTAGCTGAAGGTTAGTTTAAATGTTTACACAATATTCATATATTATTCAAAAAAAGAGTTTATAATATTAATAGAGGAATTAAATGATAGGAGGGATGATTAAATTATGAACTATTATGAATTTGATGAAAAGCAATATAAAAAACGAAATAATATATGGAAGTATATAGCTATCGCTATTATATTTGCACTTATTGGTGCAATGGTTACTTATTATACATTAGTAGTTGATGGGGAAAATGCAAAGATCAAAGAAAATGAAAAAATATTAGAGTCTGAAGAACAAAAAGGGGATGAGGTCACAGAAAATAAAGAGACTCCCCAAATTGGAGCAAAAGGAGATATATATATATCTTCAGACAATCCTGTGGTAGAGATAGCCGAGAAAGTGGGACCGACAGTAGTAGGTATCACTAGCAGGAGTGAAATTGTAGTGCGGGATTTCTTTTTTGAGGAGCGTGTAGAGGAGCAAGAAGCGTATGGCTCTGGTATCATAATTAGTGAAGATGGATATATTGTAACAAATTACCATGTAATTGAAGGGGCAAAAGAGTTATATGCAATACTTCCAGACGGTGATACAATCGAAGCGGAATTAGTTGGTGGTGATAAGCGAAGTGAAGTTGCCGTCTTAAAAATAGATCCCCCAGATGATTTACCTGTAGCAATTTTAGGAGATTCAGATAGTGTTAAACAAGGTGAGCTGGTTGTTGCAATAGGTAATCCCCTAGGGCATCAATTAGCAGGGACTGTGACGGCAGGTATTATAAGTGCTGTAGACAGATCATTGACTTTAGATGATGGTCGTACTATGAAACTTTTGCAGACGGATGCAGCTATAAGTCCAGGTAATAGTGGAGGAGCTCTTGTTAACGCAAATGGAGAGGTAATTGGTATGAATACTCTAAAGATAAATACTACCTATACCGGGGCTGAAGGATTAGGTTTTGCGATTCCTTCTAATGATTTTGCCAAAACAGCTGCTGAACTTATAGAAAAGGGTATGGTAGAGAGACCTGGTATTGGAATACTAGGTAGGGAGATAACGGAGGAATATGCTAAAGAACTTGGTTATCCTCAAGGTATAGGAGTAGTTAGAGTGATGCCCAATGGACCTGCACACAAAGCAGGAATAATTCCTGGGGATGTTATAATAGGATTAGATGGAAAAGAAGTAAAGACATTTGATGAACTTTCTGAAATAATTAAAGAGCATAAAGTAGGAGATGTTGTAAAAATAAAAATATGGAGAGATGGTGAAGAACTTACAATTCCCATCAAATTGGAACAGATGCAAGATTAAATAAAAGCTCGAGCTTAGCTCGGGCTTTTATATATGAATTTTGCTAGAATTTTAGGCATATCACCTTCATTGCCCCATCGATTTCCAAATATCTTTAATCTTTGGCCTTCTTCTATTTTTAGATTTCCCCAGTATTCTACGTATACAAGTTGTTCAATGGAATCATCAGTGGAAATATCTACTGTGAAGGCGTATTTTCCATCAATTGACAATATATCAATTACTTTACCTGTCAATAAAAAAATCGTACCATTATAACGAGATTGATTTCTTGTTATATCATCATAAACAAACTCCCATGCATTGCTTGTATATTCTGCTTCATCAGTAGCCCTCTCCAAGATAATTTCTAATGAAGTAGTTTCTTTGTTATCTAGGCTAGCTGTCAAAGTACATGGTGTATAACCTATATTGGCGG
The DNA here is from genome assembly GCA_002386065.1 of Firmicutes bacterium UBA3920. Classification (GTDB taxonomy): domain Bacteria; phylum Bacillota; class Clostridia; order Caldicoprobacterales; family Xylanivirgaceae; genus UBA3920. Next base: position 59,299 of record DGES01000120.1, on the reverse strand, counting down.
TTCTAGCAAATATTATAAATTTCCCTTCATCGTCTATTCTAGGTTCTTGTTTGAGTTCTACATCTAAACTAAGCTTTGCTCCTGGAATAGTGTTACCTGTCAACTTTACCCATTCATCTTTTGATATAATGGGCTGTTTTTGATCAAGGGTCAAAGGTATATTCGATGCATCTTTATTTGCTTTCTTTACTGTTATTGTATGGATATTGTCTTGAAACCCTTTGGTTATGACTTTAATTTCAAAGCTTTGTTCTGGTTCTTCTGATAATAAGAATGTCTTCTCTAGTTTGCCATCTTTAGTTATCATATCACTAAAATTATCGTTATTTATCAAAACTGTAGATTCTGGAGTAACTTTCATGAGCAATGTAAAACTGTCTTCTTTGGTTATATATTCTTTAGTTTTGGGATGTATCATAGTGAGGGGAGCGGTTCTTGGAGTTAAACGGAAGCTTATCTTGTCTAATTTAGTTTTAGCATCTGTTGCAGTTAAAGTTACATCAAGGGTGACTTTCATATCTCCATTTGAAGACATTTCTTCAGCAATTTCCATGAGGTCTTTATCTTCAATAATGATTTCTGCCCTTCCATCGACTATTGGGACGGTTTTATTTAATATATTTACTTGTTCTCCATTGCTATTTTCAATTATTATTTTATGAACGGGTATGTCATCTATCATACCTTGTACTACCGAATAAGTAGCTGAAATATTTAAAGTATTCTCTGAAGTAGATGACAGTCGTTCTTTTATGACTTTATCATAGAATATAAGTCCAACAAACAGCAATATAGATATTACGATAATAGTACTACATATCTTTATGAGAAGATTTAAAGCTTTATCTTCTGTCTCTTTTGCTTTTTTAGTTTTACGTTTAGGAGATGGGGTGTTCTCTAATGATTTCTCTTCGTCATTGGAGATATGTTCGTTTGAAATATATAATGAATCAATGTCATTTTTTTTATGGTCTATATTTTGTGTATCTATAATATTTTCTTTTTTTACTTTGTCATCAGGTGTTATCTGCTTAAAAGATTTAAATAGTAGATTTAGATCATCAGAATTATCATTATGCATATCATTGTTATCCTCATTATTGGCATAATATGCGTCTTTCTTTGTCGATTGTTCATCTGTTAATTTAGTGCCACAATTATAGCAATATGTATGATAATTATTATTGTAAGTACCACATATTGGACATTTCATATAATATGCCTCCTTTCATAAAACATTCCATTGCTTTCCTATGCATTATAATATATTCTCATTAGAAAGACAATTAAAAAAGCAGATAATTTAAATGCAGCCTTAATTGTTAAGGGGTATGAAAGCTCAAATTGTGCGCAGGGCTTTAAAAAACAGCGAAATCATGTTACAATATAGGAAAGTCGCATATTTAACAAAAAAATGAGGTGGTAATAGGATGGATCAATTCCATGAAGAATCTATACGAAAGGTTAATACAGGGTTCAATACATTTGTGTATATATTGGCTTCTTTAGCTATGATAATATGCGCAATTATGGCAGCTAGTTTTCTAATGACAATTATGACGGGTCAAAATATTGTATATAGTTTGGTATTAACTGCAATATTTGGTGGTTTAACTTATGGTTTCTATGTATTACGAAATAATCAGCGTGTAGAATATGATTATACATTTACAAATGGAATTTTTGATGTAGCTAAAATTATAAATAATTCAAAACGCAAACGACTTTTATCAATGGATGTTAAAGACTTTGAAATAGTTGCGCCCATTGAAGATCCTGGATTTGAACGCATGTTAAACAACAAAGATATAGAAAAACGCTATAATGTTTTTTTGAATAAGGGAAAAGGATTATATTATGGGATTTTTGATAACGATGGAATAAAATCTATGATAGTATTTGAACCCGGTGAAAAAATGCTTGAATTATTTAAACGGTTCAATCCAAGAAGCATTAAGATATAATGCATACGGATAAAAAAACCCCTAGAATTCTAGGGGTTTTTTTATCCTACAATAGACTATATACTAGATATAGATGATGAATAAGGTTAACAAGATTACTGTTTAGGATATCTTATTGTAACTATGGGAATATTATTGAAAACTATACTTAGACATGGCTAATTTTAAATTCTGTTTTGTGCATTTTAAATATAAACTATACGAGGAGTTGGTATATATGGATCTAATATATTTAGATAATGCTGCTACAACTATGGTACATCCAGATGTTGCCAAGACTGTATATAGAGGTATGATAGATGAAATAGGGAACCCATCATCTTTGCATAAATTAGGCTTAAGTGCTGAGCTTCAGATTACAAAGGCAAGGGAGAACATAGCAGAATTATTAGGTGTATCATCTAAAAATATAATATTTACTTCAGGTGGAACTGAATCCAATAATATGTCAATAATAGGAAGTGCAATGGGGAGAAGACGTTACGGAAAGCACATTATAACTACTAAAATTGAACACCCTTCAGTTTTAGCTCCATTTGAGTATTTGAGAAATATGGGTTTTTCTGTTACATATCTTTCCGTAGATGACGAGGGTTATATAGATTTAGATGAGCTTGAATCTTCTCTTACTGAGGATACTATACTGGTTAGTATAATGCATGTAAACAATGAAATTGGTACAATTCAAGATATAGAAAGTATAAGTAATGTTATAAAGGGCTATTCAAGGGATATATATTTTCATGTAGATGCTGTACAGTCATTTGGTAAGTTAAAATTATATCCTAAAGAACAGGGTATAGATATACTTTCTTTTAGTGGGCATAAGATACATGGTCCAAAAGGTGTAGGAGGAATATATATAGGGGATGGTATTTTGATACATCCATTGATACATGGTGGTGGGCAAGAAGGTGGTTTGAGAAGTGGTACTGAAAACTTACCAGGTATTATGGGATTGGGAGAGGCTGTCTTAAAAGTTAAAGAACATATGGATATGAATGTAAATCCTATGTATAATCTCAAGTCTACATTAGTAGAAGGGATATTAAACAAAATTCCTGAAGCAGTTATAAATGGGCCTAAAGTACTTGAGGGAGCACCTCATATATTGAATGTCAGCTTTCCAGGAATACGGGCAGAGGTCATGCTTCATGCACTAGAAGAAAGAGGTATCTATGTAAGTACTGGTTCTGCATGCTCTTCTAAGCGAGAAAATGTTAGTCACGTATTAAAGGCTATAGGAGCAAAAAAGGCAGAGATAGAAGGGGCTATACGCTTTAGTCTCTCATATATGAATACTGAGGAAGAGATGAGAGTGGTACCGCAGATTGTTAGTCAGGTGTTAGAAGAACTTAAACCATTTGTGAGGAGGTAATAAAAATGGAAGATGTAATACTAATAAGATATGGAGAAATCTATTTAAAAGGACTAAACAGGCCTTTTTTTGAGAACATGCTTATAAAGAATATAAAAAAAGCTCTTGAAGAATTTGGTGATATACAAGTAAAAAAAGGACAAGGTAGATTATATGTGGAAAAAATAAAGGACATGAGAGGAGCAATATCTAGATTATCTAAGATTTTTGGCATAATATCTGTTAGTCCTGCTATCAAATTATCCAAAGACATGGAATCAATAGAAGATGGTGTCAGAGTTATTATGAGAGATGCCATATCAAAGCATGGGACAGATAATATAACATTCAAAGTGGAGTCAAGAAGATCTGATAAGTCATTTCCTAAGAATTCTATGGAATTAAATAAGGAGCTTGGGGCTTTTTTACTAAAAGAATTTCCCAATCTTAAAGTTGATGTGCACAATCCGCAAGTATTGATTTCAGTTGAGATTAGAGAATGGGCATATGTATATCATGAAGTTATAGATGGGGTCGGAGGAATGCCTATCGGAACAAATGGAAAGGCAACTCTTCTTCTATCAGGTGGAATAGACAGTCCGGTGGCAGGATGGATGATTGCTAAGAGAGGAGTTGAATTATCGGCGGTTTATTATCATAGTGTTCCATATACTAGTGAGAGAGCGAAACAGAAGGTAATAGATCTTGCTCGAGTACTTTCAGAATATAGTGGTAGAATTAAATTATATGTGGTGCCTTTTACTAAGATACAGCAAGATATATATATAAATTGCCCTGAAGCTCAACTTACTATACTTATGAGGCGATTTATGATGAAGATAGCGGAGGAGATTGCAAAGAGAGAGAACGCAAAGGTATTAGTAACAGGCGAGAGTATAGGACAAGTGGCAAGTCAAACCTTAGAAAGTTTAGTTGTAACTGATGATGCAGTAGATATGCCTGTGCTTAGACCACTTGTAGGATTTGATAAGGTAGAAATAATGGATTTGGCAAAGGAGATAGGAACCTATGATATTTCTATATTGCCGTATGAGGATTGCTGTACTGTATTTGTTCCTAAACATCCAGTGACACGTCCCAAATTAGAGTCTGTTAAAAAGGCTGAAGGATTATTGGATGTAGATACACTTATAAAAGAAGCTTTAGATAATTTAGAGATTATAAAAATATAGCCATTTCTACAGGCTATATTTTTATAAAACTTGTTTAAAAGGTCCGAATTTGATTTATAATATTATTGAAAGAAGAGTTTATGTATGATATAATAGTCAAAGAAAGTCAAAGTTAGTCGGTGGTGATATTATGGAGTATAAAGATTATTATAAGATACTAGGCGTATCAAGAGATGCTACACAAGATGATATAAAACGTGCCTATAGAAAGTTAGCTAAAAAATATCATCCTGATTTAAATCCAAATGATAAAGAGGCAGAGAAACGCTTTAAAGAGATAAATGAGGCATATCAAGTACTAGGCGATGAAGAGAAACGGAAAAAATATGATGCGTTTGGTAACAATTTCAACTTTCGTGATGGAGCCCATTTTGACCCTTCACAATATGGTTGGTCTAGGAGAACGTATAGAACAACAAGTGACAGGGGATTTAGTGACTTTTTCAATATGTTCTTTGGCGAGGATGCCATAGATTTTGATAGTATATTCAGAGATTTTACAGTTGGTCAATCTGGCTATTCAGGATTTGGAGCTAATTCATATGATGACTTTAGAGGTGATTCCTATACACCGAGTAGGGATCTAGAGGTAGATATGAATATAGATATATTCCTTGCCCAAAGGGGAGGAGAAAGGATACTTTCACTTAGGAGGCCCAACGGCCAGCTAAAGCGCATTAAAGTAAAAATTCCAGCCGGTATATTAGATGGAGATAAGATAAGACTAAAAGGTCAAGGTGAAGGTGGAGGAGATTTAATAATTACTGTCCATATAGAGGATAGTAGGGGATTTAAATTAAATGGGCGTGATATAGAAAAAGAAGTTTATATACAGCCGTGGGAAGCTGCATTAGGAACAAAATTGATTGTGGAGACTTTAGATGGTCAAAAGATTTCAATTAGGATACCACCTAATACTTCTTCAGGTAAAAGATTTAGAATTCCCGGTAAAGGATACAAAGACAGAAAGGGTAATGTAGGAGACATGTATGTCAAAATAATGATAGAAATACCTAAATATCTTTCTCCTGAAGAGAGAGATTTATATAAAAAACTCAAAGAGTTGTCTCAAGGAAGGAGGAATAGAAAATGATGAACATGGATCGCTTTACTCAGAAGGCACAAGAGGCCATTGTAGATGCTCAAAACATAGTGATAGCAAATGAGCAGCAAGAAATAGATGTGGAGCATCTTCATTTAGCTCTTGTGAGACAAGAAGACGGTCTTATAGGTAAAATTTTAAACAATATGGATGTAGATGTTAAAGGATATATAGGGGATTTAGAAGAAGAAGTTAAAAGGCGACCGAAAGTTGTAGGGAATGTACAACCATATATTACTAGACGATTTAGTGAAATTCTTATAAAAGCAGAGGATAAGGCAAAGGAATTTAAAGACGAGTTTATAAGCGTTGAACATATCTATCTAGCAATACTTGAAGATGATTATCATAGAACTCAAGATATTCTAAGGAAAAATGGAATAACAAAAGATGAATTTTTAAAGGCATTGGCAGATATTCGAAGAGGACAGCGTGTTACGAGTCAAAATCCTGAGAACACATATGATGTTTTGAATCGATTTGGAAGAGACTTAGTAGAAGAGGCAGCGAAAAACAAATTAGATCCCGTTATAGGTAGAGATGAAGAGATCCGTAGAGTTATCCGCATATTGAGTAGACGTACTAAAAACAATCCAATATTGATAGGTGAAGCTGGAGTGGGTAAAACTGCCATAGTAGAAGGATTGGCACAGAGGATATTACGCGGTGATGTCCCTGGGACATTGAAGAATAAAAGGTTATTTGAGTTAGATCTAGGGGCGTTGGTTGCCGGCGCTAAATATAGAGGTGAATTTGAAGAGAGATTAAAAGCTGTACTTAAAGAAGTAGAAGATTCAAATGGTGAGATACTTCTATTTATCGATGAGATGCATAATATTGTAGGTGCAGGTAGTGCAGAAGGTGCCATGGATGCAGGTAATCTATTAAAACCCAAACTTGCTCGAGGAGAATTAAGATGTATAGGTGCAACTACTTTAGATGAATATAGACAATATATAGAAAAGGATGCAGCCCTTGAAAGGCGTTTTCAACCTGTAATGGTGGATGAGCCGAGTGTAGAGGATACAATTTCCATATTAAGAGGACTTAAAGAGAGATATGAAGTACATCATGGAGTGAGAATAAAGGATAATGCTTTGGTCGCTGCAGCGGTTTTATCTGATAGGTATATAACTGATAGATTTTTACCAGATAAAGCTATTGATCTTATTGATGAGGCTGCTGCTGCCCTAAGAACAGAAATAGATAGTATGCCAGCAGAACTTGATGAGATTACACGACGCATTATGCAACTTGAAATAGAGAGAGAAGCTTTGAAAAAGGAAAGGGATAGAGCTTCTAGAGAAAGATTGAAGAGCGTTGAAGAGGAAATAAAGGAACTTAAAGTTAAAGCTCAAGCCATGCGAGAACAATGGGAAAAAGAAAAAGAATGTATAGAGCGTATCAAGGAGATAAAAGAGAAAATTGAAGAAACTAAGTCCCAGATAGCTGAGGCAGAGCGTCAGTATGATCTTAATAAGATGGCAGAACTGCAATATGGCGTATTACCTGCTCTTGAAAAAGAGCTAGAGGAAGAGCAAGCCAAGATTGAATCATTAGGTTATGGTGAGCGTTTACTTAAAGAGGAAGTTACAGAAGAGGAAGTAGCAGAGATAGTATCTCAATGGACAGGTATTCCCGTATCACGTCTTATGGAGGGAGAGAGAGAAAAACTACTCCGCCTTGAAGAGATAATGCATGAACGCATAGTAGGGCAGGATGAAGCTGTAAAAGCCGTTGTAGACTCTGTAATACGTGCAAGGGCCGGATTAAAGGATCCTAGACGTCCAGTAGGTACCTTTTTATTCCTAGGACCAACTGGTGTAGGTAAGACAGAGGTAGCAAAGACATTAGCTCGTGTACTATTTGATACAGAGGAGAACCTTATTAGAATTGATATGTCAGAGTATATGGAAAAGTTTGCAGTATCTAGACTTATAGGTGCACCACCGGGATATGTTGGTTATGAACAAGGAGGTCAATTGACAGAGGCAGTGAGGCGCCATCCTTATTCTGTAGTATTATTTGATGAGATAGAGAAGGCACATGGTGATGTATTTAATATATTGCTTCAATTATTGGATGATGGCCGACTTACAGATAGCCATGGGCGTGTAGTAGATTTTAAGAATACTATAATAATTATGACCTCCAATATAGGTAGTGACATTATTATGAAAGGACTTAGGGAGAAGGGACGCATAGACGAAGAAGTATACAATATGGTAACTTCCCAGCTTAGAAATTATTTTAGACCTGAATTTTTAAATCGTATTGATGAAATAGTATTATTCAAGCCCCTTGAAAGAAAAGAAATAAAAGCAATAGTGGATATAATGTTAAAGGATCTATATAGACGTTTAGATGAACAAAATATAAAAATAGAAGTGACAGATAGTGCTAAGGATTTGATAGTAGAGGGTGGCTTTGATCCTGTGTACGGAGCAAGGCCCATAAGACGTTTTATAGAAAAGAATGTAGAAACAGATATTGGACACCTTATAATAAAAGGTGAGCTATACGAGGGATGTCTTGTAACGGTAGATGCCAGAGGAGATGAGTTTGTATATGATGTTACACCACCATCTGAATAGTCTAAATATATTGGAATATGAATATATTTAAGGTGAGATATTTTTAAAAACTTGGAGGTAGGGGCTTGAATAGGTATAATTTCAAAAAACTTGCCTTGGGGATACTATATTTTGCATTATTAATTCTCATATATAAGAGTATGGAAGATTATACTTTTGCAACTAATAATGTAGCTACATCAATATCGGTTCAAGATTTAGATTATGGAATAATAGCAGAAGACGAATATAACATATATATTGATTTGACAGAATCACTTTTATATCTCTTTAAAGGGGATAAATTTGTAAAAAAATATGTAGTTGCCCAAGGAAAACCGTCTAGTCCATCTCCTATAGGGATATGGAGGATCGCCAATAAAGCGAGAAATTGGGGGCCAGAATTTGGATCTCGTTGGATGGGGCTAAATGTGCCATGGGGACTATATGGAATTCATGGAACTGATAAACCAGGTTCTATAGGTTATAGGGCATCAGCAGGTTGTTTTCGGATGCATAATAATGATGTGGAAGAGCTGTATGATATAGTCCCCAATGGCACTATAGTTATAGTGGATGGAGGGCAATTTGGCAATCTTGGAAGTGGATTAGAAATATTGGAGCCTGGCGCTAGACAATCCCATGTTATCGAGGTACAAAAACGGCTCAAAAATTTAGGTTATTATGACAATGCTATAGATGGGATATATGGCGAAGGTATGAAGAGAGCAATTATAAATTTTAAGATGGACAATGGACTTCCTATAAGCCATACGATAGATATGGAAACATATGAAGCTTTAGGAATAATCCTCTTTGAATAAAAATAGAGAAGGATTTTATGAAACAACATAGAATTATATTTATAAAGGTATTTTAGCGAGTAACTAAAGATTGGAGGAGGCTCATGAAAATAAGTTTTTCGACTTTAGGTTGCCCAGAATGGTCATGGCAGGAGATTATCGTTGCTGCCAAGGACTTAGGTTATGATGGAATAGAATTAAGAGGCATTGCAAGTGAGATGTATGTGCCTAGAGCCCATCCATTTACACCGCAAAACATTGAACATACAAAAAAACTTCTTACAGAAAAAGGTCTTGAAATATCATGTGTTACTTCTTCTTGTTATCTATATGAGGAAAATACAGAAAAATATTTAAGAGAAGGGAAGGAATATATAGATATTGCTCAAAAATTAGATTCACCATATATAAGGGTATTAGGTGATAGAGAGCCATATCCTGGAGAGCATATAGCACATGATAGAGTTAAAGCTATGCTTGATGAGCTGGGGGAGTATGGAGTAGATAAGGGTGTTATGGTTTTAATTGAAACCAATGGCGTCTATGCGGACTCTAAGGTACTCCTTAAGCTTATGCAGAGTTTAGACAGTAATAACGTAGGTGTATTATGGGATATCCATCATCCATATAGGTATATTGGTGAGAAAGTGGAAGATACATATAATAGACTTAAAAAATATATACGATATGT
>DGES01000120.1:45284-49385 GCA_002386065.1 Firmicutes bacterium UBA3920 | reverse complement strand
AATAAAAAGGATTATATCTGAAGTGTAAGTGCATATAGTGGCTTATTTCGTTTTAGCTTAATTGATCTATTTATATCTTTAAAAATTAAGGAGATGGATTTGCTATGTTATTGAAACAAGATGATATAGTAGTATTTCAAGGAGATAGTGTTACCGATGTAGGTCGTATCTATGATGAGAAAGATGATCTGGGTAAAGGATATCCACTACTTATAAGTAGCTTATTTGCTGCTTTATATCCTACTATGGATGTAAAATTCATAAATAGAGGAATAAGTGGGAATAGAACTGTGGATCTTAGAGAGAGATGGAAAGAGGATTGTATTGATTTAAAACCTACAGTTGTGTCTATTTTAATTGGCATAAATGATTGTTGGCGCCGGTATGATAGCAATGATCCGACAGCGTTAGATGATTTTATAGAAAATTATCGTGCTATATTAGACAGAACTAGAGATGAGTTGGATGCAAGGATAATATTATGCGAACCATTTGTTCTTCCAACACCACCTGACAGACGTAGATGGAGAGAGGATTTAGATCCCAAAATACAAGCAGTCAGGGATTTAGCTAGAGAATATAATGCGCTTTTAATACCCCTAGATGGAATATTTGCCCAAGCATCTACATATAGGGAACCAGAGATATGGGCTCCAGATGGAGTTCACCCATCTCCAGCTGGGCACGGACTCATTGCAAAGACATGGCTAGAGGGTATAGGAGCAATATAAAATTTATCGGGTAAGAAAAATCTTCTTACCCGATTTTAATTACTCTGGTTTTCTTATATTTAGCTAAGGAGCCTATACTGTAGAAACTCACTATTTTTTATGAGTAAATATATGATATTATTGCACGAAGATGACGGTCTACTAAAGTACAATTTTTTCTTCCTCTTTTATTGTCTTTAATTTAGAGAAAATATAACGTACTTTCATATTGTCAGATTGAGTTAAAGTTTCAAAATCACCGATGAGTATTAGCCTTTCTTTGGCACGAGATAGGGCAACATTTACCCTTCTAAAATCTCTTAAAAAACCTGTTTTAGTAGGTGTTCCAGGAAGACCATAGTTACTTCGTACCCAATTTATAATTACAATGTCTTGTTCCCTGCCCTGAAATGAATCTATGGTGTATATATTTTTATCTATAAATTGCCCTAGTCCTTGATTATGTTTTTCAAAGTACTTGGAGTGGGTCAAAAAGAGCTCTTTTATCTTTTCGGCATGGGCCTTATAAGGTGTTATTATACATATATTAGTTAATTCTTTTCCTTCATTTAAGAGATCCAACACTTTCTTTATAGACAACATTGCCTCTGTTAAATTATAGTAAGTAGAGTTAATTTCTGTTTCTTTTCGTGTCTGAGGATCGGTTAATTCTGAAGTATCTATTATCTCTATAGAATTTTCAGGGAATAGTTTTTTTCTTAATCGTCTTGGAACTTTATAGTATGCGGATTCTAAGTTAGGGCACAATTTACCATCATATATTAAATCAGATATAAGTGATACCATTTCAGGATTTTCTGTTCTATAGTTTATATCTAAAAACACACTATTATATCTATGAACGTCAGTTATTAACATTTCAAATAGACTTCTTTGTAATTTCTCTCTAGTTTGCAAATCCATATATGGGTCATATTCCATAAGCACTTCATTTTGAATGGGAAAAGGAGGTATCTGCAAGTGATCTCCTATCATAACACACCTATCTGCAAACTGGAGAGAAAATAGTGTTTCAGGTATATCCATTTGAGAAGCTTCGTCTATTATTATTATATCATATTTACCTGTATCCATATTTTTATCAAGAAAAAACCCCATGGGTGTTCCAAGAACAATCTTATTCTTATTTCCTAGTAAGGCCATATATTCAGGATTAGATGTAGAAACAGTTTGTGCATAGGGCAAAGAAGATTTTAGTTCTATATTATTGCCAGTTCGCAGCACTCTAATCTTGTCTTTTACTAATTTTTCCAATATATTGTCCACTGCAATATTTGTCTTTGCCATTATTAGGACATCTTTCCCCCTATTATAATATTGAAGGGCAATTTCTTCGATGAGGGTAGTTTTGCCAGTGCCAGGGGGACCTTGGATTATAGCAAGGACATTATCTTTTCCATCTAGTGAACATGCCAATTTAACTCCTTGTTTTTGTGCTGGATTTTTTAATATTGCGCTATTTAAAAACTCATCGTCATTTAGGACCTTAAGCGCATCTTCATTTATGCTTCTTTCTTTCTCTAATCCTAGAACTATCGATATAAGCCTATCTAATGTATTTGTTTCGATACTTTCTATTATATTTTCAATATATTCAAGTAGAATACTATCATTAGAGTCCCTTGTAAATGTGTTTATGTTGGCAAGTTGTTCCTCAGATAAATTATCTAAAGGTTTGAGTTCTATTATATAGCCATCATTTATCTTTCTTTCTCGACATTCTAACACTTCAAATTCATAGGTACCTTCTGTGTTGAGTATATCACCAGGGAATAGTTCAACGGGTACCTTATATATAACCGAATTTTCCAGTGTCACTAAAAAGGTACAACTCATATCATGAAATTTCTGAATTTTTAGATTCAGCATTTCCCTATATATTTGGAGAAATTCTATGACATCTTGCCGGTCTCTCACAGATACCTTATGGGGCATTGCAAAGGAAATTTTATTTATTGTCTTTCTAGGAGGTTTTTTTATATTAGCTATTTTATATAGGTCAGATCTAAGGATGCGATAATCACCATTTCGTGGTTTTCTGAGCCCCAATCTATCCCTTGGTACATTTTTTAGAAGTTCATATAGCAGATCTAGATACTCCTCTTTAGTCAAGGGAGATAGTATCGTAACTAACCCTTTTTTATAGATACCTGCTTTTTTAGCATTATTTATAGCAGTGTATTTTCGACATAGAGTTTCTAATGGAAAATGTTGTAGATAACTGTTTATAAAGGCTTTCATGTTTGCAGTGCTGTCAAAATATTTTTTATGCCTTTCATTATCAATAGTATTTATACGGCCAGTATTAGGATGAAGATCTAGTTTAGGTATATTGAGTATATTGAAGATGTACTCATTTATCTGTATGTCTTTATCAGGTAGTTTTGCAGCATAATGATAGTAAAGTCCACACAATGTCTTATTGTTTAAAAAAGCCAATTCTACCGAATCAAATTCTCTAGTCCCCATAAGTCTAGGATGCTCAAGCCCCATTTCAGCGGCGGCTCTAATTATGATTTCGCGTTGTACATTTAAGGGAATACTCTCCCATCTGCACATATTGCATTGGCCAATTGCAATTATCCAATCATTTATAGATAGTGTTTCTATATTGAGATCGTCATACATGTACTGAAGTACAGGGGTATCTTCAAGATTCATCTTATGACTATAATAATAATAGAGTCCGGATAGGGTTTTACCATTCAAAAAATTAAATTTAGTATTGCATATATCTTTGTAATCCATGAATCTAGGATTTTTAAAACCTAACTCATGGGCTGCCCTATATAAGATATCTGTCTTTACATGTTTAGGTATAGATTCCCAACTTACCTTTGAACGTTCTTCTTTGATGACTTTTATCCATTGGTTGGTGTTAAGCTTAGGTATGTGAAGTTTGTCACACATATACTCTATTACATCTTGCTCAGGTATACTTCCTGCTATTTCTAATCCTTGTAGACTGCTAAAGTAAGTATATAGACTAGTCAATGTCTTACCTTTAAGGGTTCTAGTTGGTTTACAAAGATCTTCATATTTGAGCATTCGTGGATTATCTTTGCCATGTTCCCTTGCTTTTAAAAACAATAATCCTCTAATATGTTCATCAGAGGCAATATCCCAATTATAATTTTTGTTGCGGGAGATAGTGTCTACCCATTCTCTAAATTTTAAGGGTGGAATATTATACATATTGCATATATAGTCAATGCTAGAGACCCCATCTTTTTCAACGCCAAAAAATCTTGATACAAAACTATATAGACTGATTCCCCTAAGACAATCTAATTTTATTTTTATGTCATCAGTAGATAACATACGCGGATTTGTATAACCTAGCTCATATGCAGCATTATATAGTAGTTGA
>DGES01000120.1:1596-45077 GCA_002386065.1 Firmicutes bacterium UBA3920 | reverse complement strand
TATTTTATTACACTGCCCCTTCCCCCTTTTGTCTTGTTTTTATAATATGTGTAAAAGCCAGTAAGACTTTTGTCGTTTAAAAACTTAAATTTTTTAGAAAAGTCTTCATTTTTAAAAAAAATAGGATGGGGATACCCCTGTTCATCTGCAGCCCTTATGAGTATTTCTCGCCGAACTTCAATAGGAATATTTTTCCATGAAAATATATTGTTATTGGATATATAATGTATCCACTCATCTTCATTTGCTTGTGGAATGTCCAGTATATCACATACATTTTTTATAACATGTACCCCTTTTTTCCGAGGTACATTGTTTTTATAATATGAATATAACCCATTGAGTGGTGAATAGCCTAAAAACTTAAATCTATGTTTTTCTAAATTGTTAGATGGTATAAATCTTGGATTAGAAAGATTTAATTCTTCAGCCACTCTATATAAAATTTCCCGATGTACATTGGGGGCAACTTGTCCCCAAGTAAATACAGGGGGTCTTTTTGACTTGTCTTTTCTATTTAGTATTTCTATAACATCTTCTATAGATGTATATTGCCAATTTTCTCTTTCAACTGATGCAATCATTGTTGTTAACTCCTTTTTTCCATCTAAGATTGTATGTTCGTATAATGATAAAATACACTATGAACATCATCCTGTATAATTGTATTATACTCTATTTAAAGACATTTAATAATGGGAAGAATAGCAGATTTTGAGGCATTAGTTTTTGTGAAATATGATTAAAAATCTGTTTGACAACTTATAATATATAATATAAAATAAATGGCAAATGCAAACGATATGCAATTAGAGGAGTGAAACATATGAGCCATATACATATACCAGATGGGGTTGTACAAGATGTTTGGTGGATTTTAGTAATTGGGTATATAATAACCTTTTTATTACTCTTTTATATTTTGAAGAGACTAGATAGAGAAGAAATAGGTAGACAAATACCATTGGTAGGGATTATGTCTGCATTAATGTTGATAACCATGTCGGTTCCATTGGGCTTTATACCATTTCACATAAATCTTGCCTCTCTATGTGGAATAATTGTAGGTCCAAGATTGGGTTTTGTAGCAATATTTATAGTAAATTTAATACTAGCATTTATGGGACATGGTGGTATAACTGTAGTAGGTCTCAATACTTTAATAATAGGAATTGAAGTATTTGTGGGAAGTAAGCTCTATAGTATATTCAAAAAGCGCTTTAAAGAGCCTTTATCATCTGCATTTGCTACTTTTATTGCACTATTTCTTTCTACAGTTATAACTTTCGGTATAATATTCCTTATAACCGGTAGTGGTGATGCATTTATTCATGGACATCATGATGGTGATTCTATTCATTTTTGGGGATATAGTGGTTGGATAGCTATTTTTATAATAATGTTTATCGGTATAATACTGGAGAGCATAGTAACTTCTTTAATAGTATCTTTTATATCAAAAACAAAGCCAGAACTCATAGATAGATAAAACTAACTGTATAGAAAAGTGGTGATAAAATTGTATTTAGCCCTCTTAGACAATATATCTAATAATGGAACTAGCTTAGTACATGGTATGAATTCAATAGTTAAGATACTGGCAATAGGGTTACTATTTATAGCAATTTTATTAGCTAATCAATGGATAGAGATTGTCTTGTTATTTGCCATACTCCTATCATTTTTTTTAATAGGCGAAGTACCATTGGGTACTATAGGACATTTGGCTTTATACCCTGCTTTTTTTAGTTTGTTATTCGCCATAATAAAAATATTTAATTCATGGTGGGAAGGTATACTTATAGTAGCACGTTCAGTACTTGCCGCCTTATCTATGTTACTTTTAATAAGTACTACTCCTTATAATGAGATAATGGCTATTTTTTCTAGGTTTATGCCTCCCCTTTTAGTAGATATATTTATATTTACCTATAGAGCATTTTTTATATTGGTAGATCAAATTGGTAATATGTTGAGGAGTGTAAAACTAAGGGGAGGTTATCATAGGAAAAATCTAGTTTTAAACATAAAAAATATGGCAGCTACTTTAGGAGAGCTTATAATTCATTCAATTGAGATGAGTGAAAGGATGTATATGATATACACATTGAGAGGATATGATGGTAAGCTAAATATAATGCGAAATAAAAGAGGCATTTCTATTACAGACATTTTATTTCTCATATTTTGTTCAATGATTCTAATAGGGGTGATAATTCTATGAAACCAATAGTGAGGGTTAAATGTATAAAGCATATATACCCCGACAGAACAGAAGTCAGCGTGTGTGGTCTGGATTTTTCTGTAATTCGAGGAGAGCGTGTTGTAATACTTGGCCCCAATGGTGCAGGTAAGACGACATTATTATTTCATATATTGGGACTTTTATCTCCCACTGAAGGCGAGATAGAAGTAATGGGTATGGTTCCTCATAGAGATTTTAAGAAACTACGGCGTCAAATAGGTGTGGTATTTCAAAATGTAGATGAACAGATAATAGGTCCTAGAGTTTATGACGATATTGCATTTACTCCCTTGAATGATGGGAAGAGCAGGGAAGAAATTGATAGATTAGTTAGAGATATTTCAGAGGAATTGGGAATAGAAGAATTGCTAGACAAGATCCCCCATTACCTAAGTGGAGGACAAAAGAAAAAAGTAGCCCTCGCAGGAGCACTAATCAATAGGCCTGAGATCCTTATAATGGATGAACCTTTTGATGGGCTAGATCCTAAATCAAAGCAGGAGCTAATAGAGTATTTAAACCAACTAAATAGAAAGAAGGGCATGACCTTGATAACTACTACCCATGATATAGATTTGGTACCTCAAATAGCTGATACAGTTTATGTGTTGACAGATGGAAATATAGTTTCAAAGGGTAGTCCATTAGAAGTATTTTCAAAGATAGATGTTCTTAAACGTGCCAATTTAGAGCCTCCCATATTAATGGAGCTCTTTAGACGGCTTTCAAAAAGAGGATATGATATGGGTATACCAATTAATATTGATGAGGCAGAGAAAAAAATCGTGCAAATTATAGAGGGTAGTGATTGATAGTTTTGATATTCATGTCCTATCTATAAAAGTATGATAAGCTGAGTTCCATACTATTTTAATATGAGAAAGTTTAACCATATTGGTAACATTAAAACAAAATTATTAGTCCCTGTAATTATAATACCAAATTATTAAATTACATCCTTGTATTTTCGGTGATTATCTAGTAAAATCTGATAGGTAATAGTTAAAATTCGAAGTTGAAATACTATATTAAATATTTTCTTGCAGGGAAATATAGATATGGTAAGAAAATGATATATCAATCGAAAATATTTAAGGAGGACGAGGAATGTACATAGTTTTATTGGGTGCTCCTGGTTCAGGTAAGGGGACACAGGCAAAATTATTAGAGAGAGAATTTAATATAGGACATCTTTCCACAGGTGATCTTTTTAGAACAATACTTGCGGATGAGGGTCATCCTTTGTATGAAGATGTCCGAGTGATCAAGGAGGGTAAGTTTGTATCTGATGATATAGTCAATAAGGTAGTGGCAGAGGGATTGACTAGTGATAGATTTAAATCTGGTGCTATATTAGATGGGTATCCTCGTACGGTATCACAGGCTGAGGTACTCGATGAGATTTTGGCTGATCTAGACGGAGCTGTTGATGTAGTGATAGATTTGGATGTGTCAAAAGATGTTTTATTTAAAAGACTTCTTGGAAGGCGAGTTTGTCCTAAATGTAAGAGAGTATTTAACGTAAAGGAAGGGATAGAGGTTTGTCCGGATTGCAATATACCTTTGATAATTCGTGATGATGACAATGAACAGGTAATAGAAGCACGTTTTAAAGAATATAGGGAGAAGACAGCTCCTCTGCAGGATTATTACATATCTAGTGGAGCTCCATATATTAAAGTAAAAATATGTGACGTGGATAAGACGCCATATGAAGTTCAGGAATTTATATTGGATCAATTGAAAAAAATAGATATAATATAGATACAGACATAAAAACCGTGATGCTTAAGTGGCCCACGGTTTTTCATAAGGAGTTTTACATATGAAGATATTTGCAATAAGTGATCTACATCTATCTGGAAATACGCCTAAGCCTATGAGTGTGTTTGGAGACCACTGGGAAGGGCATTGGGATAAGATAAGAAACAATTGGAAAAGACATGTAGGTGAAGATGATGTGGTATTAATACCTGGAGATATAAGTTGGGCAATGACATTAGATGAGGCCATTATAGATCTCAAGGAGATAGGCGAACTACCTGGAAAGAAGATAATGATAAGAGGAAATCATGATTATTGGTGGTCTTCTATATCACGGGTAAGGAAAGCAGTTGACCCAAGTATATTTCCCATACAGAATGATAGCATAAAATATGGTGATGTATGGTTTTGTGGCACTAGAGGTTGGGTATCGCCAGGTTCGAGAGATTATAGTGAACATGATGAGAAGATATACAATAGAGAGCTTATTAGGTTAGAGCTCTCTTTAAATTCTGTAGAAGATGAAAGTCCTATAGTGGTGTTATTACATTATCCCCCATTTGATGATAGGGGAGAAAATACACAATTTATAGATATATTAAAGAATTATAGAGTAAAACATGTAGTGTTTGGACATCTACATGGTGATAGTCTGAAAAACGTCAAAGAGGGATGTGTTGATGGAATTAATTTTCATCTTGTATCTTGTGACTATTTAAATTTTGAATTAAAGGAGATATGGGAAGTCGTGTAGAGGGGGATTGTCATGGAGAATTTATCTTTAGAAGGGAAAACACTCATATTAGGGCCTGTAGGTTCGGGGAAGACTACTCTTCTAAAGCAGAGATACTTAGATTATATAAATGCAGGCTGGGATAGTTCTAATATATTGGTACTTGTAATGAACAGATCCCAATCACTTATCTGGCGCAGTGAAGTTGATAAAAAAGTGCCAGGGGGAATTGTACGAACATCGTTCTTTGGATTTATTCAGCAGCAACTTAGAAAATATTGGCCTTTAATTTTGGAACTTTATCCCAAGATAGGTAAAAAAACTTTAGAACCCAATTTTTTATCATTTGAGGCCTCCCAATATCTTATGAGGGAATGTATAGATAATAGGCGAAAGGGTATGGATTTCTTCAGAAATATATCTATACCTTCTGATCGCATAGCTATTGAACTTACGGCTACTTTATCTCGGGCATCCCTTGCTGGTATACCCTATA
Source organism: Firmicutes bacterium UBA3920 (assembly GCA_002386065.1). GTDB lineage: Bacteria > Bacillota > Clostridia > Caldicoprobacterales > Xylanivirgaceae > UBA3920. The sequence goes on along the minus strand of DGES01000120.1, from coordinate 39,839 downwards.
CACAAATAGGGAGTAGATTGAAACAGGGTAATATTCTAGAAAACTTGATTGACCACAGTGTATATGATGAAATGGATATAGTACTCGGGGAATACGTGTCAATGTGCCTTGAAAATGGATGCCTAGACTATGGTATTGCTACAATGCTATACTGTGAAGGACTTCTCAAAGAAAATTATTATATAAAGGCACTTAGGGGTGAGTATCCCATATTATTAGTAGATAATTTAGAAGAGATGGCGCCGGCAGCCGTAGATCTTGTAGAGATATTACTTAAAGGTGCCAAGGGTGCTCTTTTGTGCTTTTGCACTGATGGTGGATATAGCAGGTTCTATGGTGCAGATCCTGAGTATGCACTCTCAAAGATAGAGCCCTATTCTACCAAGATAGAACTTTCCCATAGCTATACATGTAGCGAATATATGGATAGGTTTGCCAATGATTTCAGTGCCTATATAATAAATGAAGACGCTAGTAGCATTTCTGCTCCTTCCATCCCAGCTGGTCTGGATATTGAATGGAATATAGATGTTCCCCTTAGAAGTCAAATGATAGATGAATTAAATAAGAGGATACAGTCCCTTATAGAAGATGAGGGTATGCTTCCAGAAGATATTGCCATAATTGCTCCTTTTATAGATACAGTATTGGAATGTAGTCTTACAGGTTATTTCAATGATATGGGCATAGAGGTAGTAAATACTTCAAGAAAAAGACGAGCCATGGATAATCCATATACAAATGCAATGATTGTTCTAGCTTGTCTTTCCCATCCTTCTTATGAAATTTTACCAAGCCAAAAAGATATTGCAGACACTATATCTTTAATATTAGATATGGATCCTGTTCGTAGTAGTTTAATTGCAAGGCAGGTTGTTGCTCAAAAACCTTTTATGTTCCCCGAAATAAAAGATGTACACTGGCGAGAGCGTATAGGTTTTAGTAATTCTGAGAGATATGAATATATAAGGGCTTGGTTACTTGATTATATAGATGGTACTCCTATGCCAATAGATCATTTTTTTAGAAGGGTATTTCTTGAAATACTTATAACGCTTCCTACAGTGGATGAGAATCTTGTTGCCTGTAATCAGCTTATTGATACAGCAGAGGCATTTATAAAGAGTCTAAGTCCGTTTGGTAATCATATGGATATGGGAAGGGAATTTGTGCTCATGTTTATGGAAGGAGCAAAACAGTCAGAGACTATGATAGATGTGGAATCTGCACTACATGATAATGGTATATTACTTACTACGCCTATGCAATATCTATCTACATCTAGGCATAAGAAGGTGCAGGTATGGTGTGACATTAGAAGTACTAATTGGACACCTAGAGATATAAAAGTATTTACAAATCCCTATATTCTTTCAAATTTATGGGACGGGGTCAGTCCTATGACAGAAACTGATGAGGAGAGATTTATGAGGGATAAGTTGTCTACACTAGTAAGTTGTCTATTAAAACGCTGTAATGGCAAAGTAATACTTACATCTAGTCAATATAGTAGTCAAGGGTATGAAGATGATGGGATACTAGCTAATTTTTGGGGAAGTGTATTGGAGGGTAAGAGTGATGAACGAGAAGATAGTGTTTCGTAAGGGACAAGATAAAGTCATGGAATATGATGGTGGCTATATGGCAGTACCTAGTGTACCGGGTGCTGGCAAGACATTTGTACTCACCCAATTAGCAGCAAAACTTATAGAAGAAGGTAGACAAAGGCCTGGGAAAATACTCATAGTAACATATATGAATAGTGCAGTTGCAAACTTTAAACAGAGATTGTATAAAATTCTCAACGATAGGGGACTAGATCCTCTGGAAGGCTATGAGGTAATGACGTTACATACATTGGCTATGAAGATAATAAGGGAAAAACCAGATAAGATCTTAGTCAGTGATGAATTTGTAATACTTGATGACACGAAGCGGACAGAGTTATTTAGACAGATATTTTCAAAGTGGCTATCTAGGAATCGGGATCAGCTCAATTCTCTTATAGATACGAAGAGATACTATCATCAGCAATTAGTTAGTATGGGAGATAGATGGGAAAAAGACTTTTTAAATATTGCGATGAGGAGTTTTTCTTATTTTAAAGTTCAAGGTTATGATTATAGGAATTTGTCAGAAAAAATAGATTCAAATTCCGATATGATACCTTTGAAGTGGCTTATAGAATTATATGGAGAATATGAGTCAGCACTTAAAATACGGGGACTTATAGATTTTGATGATATATTGGTAGGAGCCCTTGAACTCATTAGAGAAGATCAGGAATTGTTAGAGAGATATCAAAATATATATACGTTTATATTTGAAGATGAGGCACAGGATAGTAATATTATACAGCAGGAGATACTTACAATGCTATCAGAGAAGTCAGGTAATCTTTTGAGGGTAGGTGATAGCAATCAAGCTATAATGTCTACATTTACAGTTTCTGATCCTAAATTATTTAGAGAGTTTTGCCAAAATCCCTTCACTGAAGTCCAATCTATAAACGTAGCCAGTAGGAGCTGTAGTCATATAATAGACATATCCAATTTCTTTGTAGACTGGGTGAGGAAGTTTCATCCTTGTATAGATTGTAGAGAGAGTTTAGAACCTCAATATATAGAGGAAGTGGACGGAGATGATCCACATCCAAATCCCGTCGTAGATGAATGTTCGGTGTATTTTAAGCAATTTAAGACTAAAAATGAAGAACTTATATTCATAGCTGATAGATGTAAGGGACATATAGAAAGTTATCCTGATAAGACAATTGCCGTGCTTGTACCTACCAATTGGGTAGCAAATGAGTTTATAGATGAATTAGAAAAGAGGGATATCCCCTATAAAGAGATAACAAAATTTCCACGAGAGAGGACATATGCTGCAAATATAATAGGTGCAGTTCTAGATTTTATTGTGTTTCCATATAAGAATAAATGTCTTATAGAAGTTGTAAAGTATATGTTAAATGATGAAGAGAAGGATAATCTAGAGGAGCTCTGCAGCTATCTGGAAAAGATACATGTTGAAGAATTATTATATCCATTATATGGACGAATTGACAGAGATAATATACCCGATGAGCTAATAGAGATAGGTGTTTGGAATAGATTTGAAGAATTAATTCCCATATTGAAGGAGTTTTTAGAGCTGTCAAGTGAAATGCCAGAGTATTTAGTACTCCATATAGCTGAAAGATTAAATTTTGATTCCAATAAAATGGCCATAGCTCAGAAGATAGCAAGTGACATCCGCTATTTAGTGTCATTAAATCCACGATGGTCTTTAATGGACCTTGCACAGGAACTCAAGAGTATTGAAAACTCCTACAATTATTTTGCTAATATAGTATATGATATGCAGGGATTTGAACCGAAGTCGGGGGAGGTAACAGTTTCTACATATCACAAGGCTAAAGGTCTTGAGTGGGATACAGTATTTCTTGCAGCTATGACATCATATAATTTCCCTGCTACATTAGATGATAAATTTAGAGGAGATTGCTACTACCTAATAGAGGAATATCAAAATCCAGATGCCCTTGCAAAGGCACAATTCGATGAACTTATAGGCAATAGAGATGGTGGGGATTATGTAGAGCAATCAAAAATAGATATTATAAGTGAGAAGGTTAGGTTATTGTATGTGGGTATGACAAGGGCAAAGCAATATTTAATACTTTCAACCCATGATGATCCTTCTACCTATTTTAATGTATGTAAACAATATTTACTACGTACCAAGAATGGAGTAGAGGTGGGATGGTAAAATGTATTTAGATGACAATTTCTTTTTTAGTCAATATTCCCTCAATATATTTAGAAGATGTCCAGTGCGTTTTAAAAAACGGTATATAGAAGGGCTTTATTGGCGTGGCGTTCAGCCTAATGGAACTAATTTAGAGCGTGGGAGACACTTTCATATATTAGCAGATAGATATTTTTCTAATATCCCGCTAAATATGAAGTTTTTTGAAGAGTATGGTACACTCAATGATTGGATGGATGCACTTAAGGAATATATACCTAAGACTGGCAAAGGGAAATATTATCCAGAATATAGTATTAGGATAGACGATGGAGATATGAAGCTTCAGGCTAAATATGATCTTGTATATGTAGATTTAGATGGCAATATAACCATATATGACTGGAAAACTGAAGAATATCCTCTGTCATATAAAGTACTTGCTACTTCCATGCAGACTATAGTATATAGATATGTGATGGCAGTAGGAGGAAGCAGACTTAAAGGAGCTGCTATAGCACCTGAGGATATTACTATGATATATTGGCAACCCAAATTTCCAGATCGTCCTATAGAGCTTTTTTATAATAGAAGACAATTTGAAAAAGATAGGGAATTTCTAAAGTCTCTCATAGGTATGATTCAAGATTTTGACTATGAAAGTTATGACAAATCGAGGAGTGCAAAGTACTGTCAATCATGTGAGTTTAACTATTTTTGTAATACAGATAAAGTGGAATATAATTCTATATTTTCAGAAGAAGAGATTGAATTAGATGATTGGGATGATATAGAGGATATTTACTTTTAAGTGGAGGTTTTATAAGTGGATGTTAAAGTGTTACTTCCAGATGAAGTTGCAATATCTAAGGAATGTATAGAGGCCGCAGATGGTGATGAACTGCTTGCTGGCATATTATATAGACGGGGTATTGATACTCCAGATAAAATAAAGATTTTTTTAAATGAAGATGAATATGAGCCATTTGAGCCATCTACGTTTAGTGGCATGGAAGAAACGCTCAAAATAATCTTAAAAAAGTCGGATGAGAATGCTAAAGTATGTATATATGGGGATTACGATGTAGATGGTATAACATCTACAGTCCTACTTAAAGAGGGCCTTGATCCTTTTTTCAGTCATGTAGTATATCACATACCTCATAGATTTACTGAGGGATATGGAATGAATAGTGATGTTATAGAGAGCCTCAAAGCTGAGGGCATAGACCTTATAATAACTTGTGACTGTGGGATTTCAAATTTTGAGGAAATAGATTTAGCACGATGTTTAGGTATGGATGTAATAATAACGGATCATCATACTCCACCTGATATTCTTCCACCAGCAAATACTATATTAAATCCGAAGCTTTGTGGTGAGAAAAATCCACTATATCCTCTACCAGGTGTAGGGGTTGCTTATATGTTGGTAAAGGCTCTATATGAAAAGGTTGGATATGATATACCCCAAGGACAGTGGTTAGATCTAGTTGCCCTTGGGATTATTGCAGATGTGGTACCTGTCTTAGATGAGTGTAGATATTTACTTAAAAAAGGCCTCCCTTACCTTATATCTCCAGATAGGATAGGACTTAAGGCGCTCTATAATGTAATTGGAAACAATTGTATTATAGAAGATGAAGAGGATATTGCCTTTCAAATAGCACCTCGTATAAATGCAGCAGGTCGGATGGATAATCCATATCTTCCAGTGTCGCTGTTACTTGAGTCAAACTGGGATAAGGCAATTAAAAAAGCTATTGAATTAGATAGTTTAAATAGTAGGCGTAAGGTGCTACAAAATGAGATATTTGAACAAGCAATCACTTTAATAGAAGAAAAGCAGAAAGATAAAAGCATATTGGTATTATACCATCCAGATTGGCATGAGGGAGTGTTGGGTATAGTGGCTGGGAAGGTAGCAGAGCAGTATAAAAGGCCATGTATCTGTCTTACGTTAAAGGATGATGGGATTACTGCAACGGGTTCTGCTAGATCTGTTGGTGATATTTCTATATATGATATATTAGCAGACAGTAGAGAATACCTTGAAAAATTTGGTGGACACAATCAGGCTGCAGGTATGTCATTAAATATAGGTAATATAGAATCTTTTACCCAGTATATTCAAGGATTGGTTCCTTTAGAGAAAGTGGTACAAGATGATATTGTAGACATTGATGTAGAAGCTGCCATATCGGCAATAGATGATATAATGCTTCGGCGAATAGAGAGTCTTGCCCCCTTTGGACATAAATTTGCAAAACCAGTTTTTCTTTCAAAAAATGTGGAAATACTTTCCCATAGGCCTATAGGGAAAAACCACAGGCGATTTATATTTTCACGTAATGGTGAACAATTAGATGGAATATGGTGGTGGGCTTCTCCCATATTTGATGAGGACGAGCTTGATAATGTAGATGTGGTCTATACACTAGGAAGAAATAGGGGAAAGATATCCCTTACAATACTCAATATGAAGAAGAGTAATGCGGCGAAAAGAAAAATTTCTAAATCTCTCCTCCATGATATAAATTGGCATGACTGTAGGAAACAGCCTATAGCCAGTATATTGGAAAAATATGATGGGGCATCAGTATATTATGAAGGCTTACGGAGTGGTTTAAAATATGGAGTGGATCGCTATGGTGTAGAGAAATGCGAGACATTGGTGCTTCTATCTGTGCCGCCGGCGCCGGCGATATTTAGAGAGATAGTTATATTGAGTCAAGCAAAAGATATAATCCTAGCTTTTACAGATGAGGATATAATGGATATAAAACAATTCATGAATCAATTACAGAAGATATTGAAATATATAATAGAGGGGAAGAATGGCGCTACTACCATACAAGATTTATCGGTTCTCATGTGTGCACCGGAAGAATTGATGGAAATAGCCCTTGAATATTTGAAAGAAGTAGGTTTTATCGATTATATATTGGAAGATATGGATCAAATTACAATCTATAGAGGCAAAAAGAGAACAAAAACCAATAAAAGTAGGCGTTTAGGGCGACTACTTCATAATGGTTTTCATGAGATGATAGCTTTTAAAAGATACATGCTTTCCCGTGAAGTTGGGGATATGAAGAATATATGTAACTAAAATGTAACAATATTGTAATAGATGAAAAAAACATGAGTTTATGAGGGAATTTGGCCCATTATGGGGTTTGGCTAGTGGGTGAACAAAGGGTATACTTTTATGTAAAGGTGCGAATATTGAGGAGGGGACTGTTTTGGATAATTTAAAGAAGGTCGTTACATGGGGATTAATTATAGCTTTTGCTGTGATAGTTTTTCCACTGAATTCTATAGCATATGCTAGTTCGGTGTTAAAAATAGGTAGTACGGGCGAGGAAGTCAAACAAGTACAATCGCTCTTGTCAGATAGGGGGCTTATAAAGAGTTCTCATATCACAGGATATTATGGGCCAATAACTTACAATGCAGTAAAAACATTTCAGATTCAAAATGCCCTTCAAGTAGATGGAATAGTAGGTCCAGCGACCATGGGAAAACTAAAACAGTCAAGTGGTGAACCTGAAACATCGAGTAGTGTATTAAAATTATCTAAAAACATATATAAGTTAGAAGATAGAGGTCCGGATATTTCGGTTATTCAAGGTAGGTTAAAGGAATTGGGTTTTTATAATCATTATCGTATAACCCAATACTATGGCCCCATTACAGAAGAAGCGGTGAAAGATTTTCAAAAGGCCAATGCTCTTAAAGTAGATGGTATTGTAGGTCCTGCTACTATACGTAAGCTAGAAAAATCTGATATATCAAAGAGTAGCTCTGTATCTTCAAATAATATGTCTGAAGGTCTATCAAATAAGGTGTTTAAATTGGGAGATAGTGACTTAGAGGTATCTACTATTCAAAGACGTCTAAAGGAATTAGGATTTTATACATATCACAGTATAACCCAATATTATGGTCCTATTACAGGAGAGGCAGTTCGAGATTTTCAGAGGGCAAATGGACTTAGAGTAGATGGGATAACAGGAAGTGCTACAAAGAGCAAGCTATTTAGTGCTGATGCTATAAGTAAAAATGATAAGGCTGCTTCTATCACTAGTAATGGAGAGACGAGTAGAGGAATATCTACATCTCCACCTATAGATGCAAATGATATAATTAATTTTGCAAAGCGCTATCTAGGAGTACCATATGTATATGGAGGGAATGGCCCATCAGCATTTGACTGTTCTGGATTGACAACATTTGTGTTTAAAAACTTTGGAATATTTTTACCGCGCAGAGCTGTTGAACAGGCAAATGCATCAATAGGGACTAAGATTGCAACCATAGATGCTTTGAAACCTGCTGATCTAGTGTTTTTTAGCAATTTGCGGGGAGATGAAAGACCTGTACAACATGTAGGGATATATATAGGTGGAGGCAATTTTATACATGCAACTTCAGCTAAAAATAGTAGGAAAGTAGTAATAAGTACATTAAGTTCAGGATATTATAGAGAAGGTTTTTGTTGGGGGCGTAGAGTTTTGAAGTAAAATAGATTTTTAATTATGAAATATATTAAAATAGAAAAAGTATACGTAATAGAAAAATGCACGATGTTTTTAAAAACATCGTGCATTTTTCTATTTATAGGACTTATGAGCTATTTTTTAAAAAGAAAGATTTTCCAACGTAAAAATGCAGGAAATTAAAAATCTATGTAGAATTTATACTATAAAGTGGTTGAAAGTGGAGCGAAGTGGTGTCATAATATATAGGGGTGGGATATATGTTTATTGGCGAACACCAACATACTATAGATTCCAAGGGACGGATAATAATGCCTTCTAAGTTTAGGGAGGCATTGGGTGAGAGCTTTGTGATTACAAAAGGTCTCGATAATTGCCTGTTCGTATATCCTAGCCATGAGTGGGAAAATCTTGAGGACAAACTTCGTACCCTACCGCTTACTAGCAAAGATGCCCGTGCATTTACTAGATTCTTTTTTGCTGGGGCATCTGAATGTCAATTAGACAAACAGGGCAGAACGCTTATCCCTTCTAATCTTCGTGAATATGCGAAATTGGATAAGGAGATTGTAATCATAGGAGTATTATCTAGAGTAGAGATATGGAGTAAGGAAGTTTGGGAGAAATATAATGATTTAGCTGATATGGATCATGAGGCTATATTTGAGCGGATGGCTGAATTAGGAATTTAAATAATGGAGAGATATATAAAGATATGAAATTTTCACATAGACCGGTATTATACAAAGAGATTTTAAGCTTATTAGATTGTAAGCCAGGGGATATTATAGTGGATGGAACACTGGGTGGTGGAGGTCATGCATATGGAATATTAGAAAAGATAACTCCTGGTGGAATTTTAATAGGAATAGATAGGGATCCAGAAGCATTGGGATATTCCACCAAAAGACTATCTAAATTTGGAGATTCATTTATCTCAATACAGGGAAATTTTTCCAATATAGATAGCATATTAGAAGGTTTAAATATATCTTCTATAGATGGCATGGTATTAGATATAGGGATCTCTTCTCCCCAGGTTGATAATCCGAATAGAGGTTTTTCATATATGCACAATGCTCCTCTTGATATGCGTATGAATCCAGATCAAGAATTTTCTGCATATGATGTGGTGAACACTTATTCAAGGAGTGAACTTAGCCGCATACTATGGGAATATGGTGAGGAGCGTTGGTCGAGTCGAATAGCAAAGTTTATAGTTGACAATAGACCTATTGAGACTACAGGTGAGCTTGTGGAAGTAATAAAAGCAGCAATACCTGCTGGAGCAAGGAGAAAGGGACCACACCCTGCCAAGAGAACATTTCAAGCTATACGTATCGAAGTCAATAGAGAATTGGAGTCATTAAAGATAGGATTAGAGAAGGGTATAGAAGTTTTGAAATCTGGAGGTAGATTATGTGTAATAAGCTTTCATTCATTGGAAGATACCATTGTAAAGAGGACTTTCAAAAATTATGAAAATCCATGTATTTGTCCTAATGATGCTCCAATTTGTATATGTGGTCGTAAACCTAAAATTAAAATAATTACACGTAAACCATTGACAGCGAAAGGTGAAGAATTAAAAATTAACCCCCGAGCTAGAAGTGCAAAGCTTAGAGTCTGTCAAAAATTATAATAGTATATCTAGATACGTATAATAATGTAGGAGGCTGAATAAATTGTTAGTAGCGGAAAAACAACATAGTTATTATCCACAATATGAGAGGAAGGAACAAGATCCTACTCGCAAATCCCAACTACCGAAAAGGCAGAATAGGGGAAAAACACGAGTTCAACCATTGCCAAAGGCGAAGGGAAAAGTTATGCCTATAGTTATGCTAATTGTAATATTTATATTTTCATGCCTCACTGTAGGACGATATGCTATCATAAATCAGAACCACCAGCACATATTAGAATTAGAAAAAGCTTTGCAAGAAGAACAAAATAGACAACAAAGCTTGCGTATAGAATTGGCATCATGTAGTGATTTAAATCGTATAGAAGAGGTAGCAAAAGAAGAATTGGGTATGGATTATCCTACAAAAGGTCAGGTTCAAGTGATAAGTTTGCCTAGTGATATCTCTGGTAGGACAGAGGAGAATGGAGATATTCAAATTGCTAAAAAGACGATAATTGAAAGGATAAAAGAATTTATAGATTGATTTTAATATAGAGTTTTCTCTAACTATATTTAACCCTATAATGCGTGGGACATTATATCTTCCTTGTTTTTCACATTTAGAGTTGGCTATAAAAAATATATCTATAAAGGGGGAGTATGGGGTGACATCACCGGGGGTTACCAACCGTAAAAGGTTACTGACGGCGCTTATAGTGGTAACCTTGATTTTTTTTATATTGATTGGTCGCTTGGCTTATATACAGCTTCTCAAAGGAGAAGAACTTCAAAGCAAAGCACTAGATCAATGGACACGAAATTTACCCGTTGCACCGAAGCGGGGTGTAATATACGATAGAAATGATAATATACTTGCACAGAGTGCAAGTGCTGAAACCATAGCTGCACGACCAGCTGAGATAAAAAATCCCAAAGAGGTTGCAGAATTATTGGCACCTATAATAGATATTTCGGTAGAAGATATATATAATAAGATATCTGATAAAAGTAAATCTGAAGTTTGGCTAAAGAGAAAAGTAGCTAAAGAAGTAGCAAATGAGGTAAGAAATCTTGAGATAAAGGGTATAGTATTTACGGAAGAGAGTAAGCGATATTATCCGAATAAAAATCTGGCTTCCCATATATTAGGTTTTACAGGAATAGATGGTGAAGGTCAGGAGGGTATAGAATTATATTATGATAAGCAACTAAAAGGTACGCCAGGCAAGATCATAACTGAGACAGATGTAGAAGGTAGAGAACTTCCTTATAATGTGGATCAATATATACCTCCTAATGATGGTTGGAATTTAGTACTTACTATAGATCAAACTATACAGTATTTTACTGAAAAAGCTGCATCAGATGCTATGGAAAAATATAACGCAAAAAAGGTATATGCTATTGTAATGGAGCCAAATACAGGTGAGGTATTAGCCATGACAAGTAGGCCAGATTTTGACCCTAATAATCCACCTAGAGACTTAGGCTTTGAGGGTATGCAAGAATATATAAAAAACATAAACTGTAAGGACAATCTAGATCCGGGTTCTACTTTTAAGATAATAACATCAGCAGCAGGTTTGGAGGAGGGTGTAATTACTCCTGATAGTACATTTGACTGTCCTGGTTTTAAGATGGTAGATGGGGTTAAGATAAAATGTTGGAGGAGTTGGGGACATGGTCATCAGACATTTGTAGAAGGTGTAAAAAACTCTTGTAATCCCATATTTATGGAAACAGCTTTGAGATTAGGCAAGGATAGATTCTATCAATATGTTGATGCATTTGGTTTTGGGAAAAATACTGGAATAGATGTATCAGGGGAAGAAAAGGGCGTTATAATGAATAAGGAGATAGTTAGAAATGTAGATCTTGCCCGAATGGGATTTGGTCAGGCCATATCAGTTACTCCCATACAGCTTATAACGGCAGTATCTGCAGTTATAAACGGGGGTAATCTTATGGAACCTCATATAGCCAAAGAATTTCGAGATACTGAAGGGAATATTATAGAGGAAATAGAAGCGAAAAAGATAAGGCAAGTCATATCTCCTCAAACTTCTGAGACAATGTGTTCCATATTGGAGAAGGCTGTCATGGAAGGCAGTGGCAAAAATGCCTATATACCAGGATATAGGGTAGGAGGGAAGACAGGGACTGCACAAAAATATGGTTCAGATGGGAAAATTGTACAAGGAAAACATATTGCATCATTTATAGGTTTTGCACCAGCTGATGATCCTCAAGTTATCGTGCTTTTTATGGTAGATGAGCCAGAGGCAGAGGTTGATTTTGGTAGTCAGATAGCTGCCCCCTATGTAAAGATGATATTGGAGGATACTTTAAAATATCTAGAAGTAGAACCTAGATATGATGAAGATCCAAATCTCAGTGATATTCCAGATGTGGAAGTTCCTGACGTTATAGGAAGATCTTTAGATGAAGCTACTAAAGAACTAAAAGCTCTAGGACTTACGTATTCAACCCAATTGTCAGGAACTATGGTAGGGGATCAGTTGCCCAAACCTGGGGCAGCGGTCAAAGAAGGTACAAAGGTATTATTATATTTGGAATCAGCTGAGGAGGAAGATAATTTTAATATACAGGAGCAAACAGATGAACAAGATACCGAGAATACAAGTGATACGGTGGTTGTACCTGATGTAAAGGGAAAATCTCTCATAGAGACCAATAAGATTTTAACGTCTGTAGGCCTTAAGCTCATAGTGGAAGGCAGCGGTATTGCAACAAATCAAAATCCTAAAGCAGGAGAAGAAGTACTGCGTGGTAGCGAAGTGGTCGTGACATTTGAAAAACAATAGATGGTGTAACTTAATCATAGTGTTGATTTTAAAATAATGTATAATACAATTTTTATATTGTAAATTTTGTGATGTAGTGATATATATATTATAAAATATTGTTGTGAACCTAAGGAGGACAAAATGTTATTATGCGAGATTTTGGAAGATGTTCCTTACATGGATATAAAGGGTAATATTGAGATTGATATAGATGAAATATATTATGACTCAAGACAGGTTACTCCTAATTCACTATTTTTCTGTATTGAGGGTTTTCAGTTTGATGGTCATGATTTTGCTGCAGAGGCAGTAAACAGAGGTGCAACTGTGTTGGTAGTGGAGAAGGATGTTCCAGTTTCGGATGATGTGACAAAGATATTTGTAGAAGATACTAGGCTTGCTATGGCCCTTATGTCAGCTAATTTTTTTGGAAAACCTGCTGATGCATTATATATGATTGGTGTTACAGGAACCAATGGAAAGACGAGTATAACCTATCTTGTGAAATCTATTTTGGAAAGATCTGGATTAAAGGTAGGACTTATAGGAACCATAACAAATATGATAGGAAATAGAGTAATAGTTAGTGAAAGAACTACTCCAGAGTCCTTGGATCTCCAGCGATTGCTTGCTCATATGAAAGCAGAAGGTGTGGATGTGGTTGTAATGGAGGTGTCTTCACATTCTCTAAGTTTAAAGAGGGTGGCTGGATGTATATTTGATATAGGCATATTCACTAATCTCTCACAAGATCATTTAGATTTTCATGGGACAATGGAAAATTATATGGCAGCCAAAACTGAGTTATTTAAACATAGTCACATCTCTGTAATAAACATGGACGATGAATATGGCAGGACAATAGCAAAAAATATAGATGGAGAAATTATATATTATGGCATAAGTAGTGGAAATTGTCAGATATATGCGAGGGATATAGATATAACACATAGGGGTGTATCCTTTACCATGTTTTTACCTGATGACAAGTTGAGGGTAGATTTAAATATTCCTGGTATATTTAGTGTGTATAATGCTTTAGCTGCAGGAGCAGCTGCATATATCTTAAACATTAAGAAAGATTTGATAAAGACGGGGCTAGAAGAAGTACACGGCATACCTGGGAGATGTGAACTTTTAAGCACAGATACAGATTATTCTATTATAATAGATTATGCGCATACGCCTGATGGGCTTGAAAATATATTAAAAACGGCTAGGAGTATTACAGAAAATAGACTCATCACTCTATTTGGATGTGGTGGTGATAGGGATAAGGATAAGCGTCCTATTATGGGAGAGGTGGCAGGTAAATACTCAGATATATGTATTATAACTTCAGATAACCCTCGATCTGAGGATCCCATATCTATAATTGAAGATATAGTACCAGGGATAAAAAAGACAAAATGTCCATATGTGATAATTGAAGATAGACGTAAGGCAATAGAATATGCACTTAAAATAGCCCAAAAAGGTGATGTAGTAATATTAGCAGGAAAAGGTCATGAAAATTATCAGATACTAAAGGATAAAACCATTCACTTTGATGAGCGAGAAGTAGTGGCTGAGTTACTTCAAAAGGAGAGGATATGATATGGGTCCTGTAACAGTAGGTGAAATTGCTTGCATTACAGGAGGCACCTTAATATGTGGGGATGCTGATTTTAAAATAGATACTGTGAGCACAGACAGTAGAACCGCAAGCGAGGGGAGCCTCTTTATTCCTTTAAAAGGTGATAAATTTGACGGGCATGATTTCATACATGATGCCGTGACAAATAGACGGATAGGGGCATTTTTGACAGAGAAGGATATAGATAGTATTAATGAATCTAAGGTAGCAATAATAAAAGTTTCTGATACGTTGAAGGCATTACAGGATATGGCTTTATACAATAGAAAGAAATTGAATATTCCTGTTATAGCTATTACAGGTAGCACAGGAAAAACAACTACTAAAGATATGATCTCTAGTGTATTATCTACAAAATATAAGACACTTGCAACAGAGGGGAATTTAAATAATGAAATAGGTCTTCCCCTCACGTTACTACGTCTTAATAGTAGTCATGAGATGGCTGTTGTAGAGCTTGGGATGAATCAATTGGGAGAGATACATAGATTAGCGAGTATATCCATTCCCGATGTGGCAATTATAACTAATATTGGTTTATCTCATATAGGAATGTTAAAGAGCCAAAAAAATATATTTAAAGCAAAGATGGAGATATTTGACTACTTTCATGATGGTTGTATGGCCATATTAAACGGTGATGATCCATATTTAAGGAGTATAGAGGATAGTTTTGAATTTCCCATATTATATATTGGTATAGAGGATGGAAATTCGTATTTAAAGGCGTATGATATAGAAGTAAGTGAGGATGGTATATCTTATTATATAGATATAGGAGATAAAAACCATAGGATAGAACTTTCTATACCTGGAATTCACAATGTATACAATAGTATGTTTGCTATTGCGGTTGGACTTTTATATGAGGTAGATATGGAGAATATAAAGCGGACACTATATAATTTTAAACCAGGAGAAGCGCGACTTAATATCTTTACTATTAAAAACGATATAAAGGTAATTGACGATGTGTATAATGCAAATCCTGCATCTATGAGAGCTAGTCTTTCAGTGTTGGGAACTATGATTGGTAGGCGAAAAATTGCAATTCTAGGAGATATGCTAGAATTAGGTTCTTACTCTAAAGAGGCACATATGGAGATAGGTAGAGTAGCGGTTCAGGAAGGAGTAGATATATTAATTACTGTAGGTGATGATAGTAAATATATAGCTTTTGGAGCAAAAGAAGCAGGATTAGACGACAGTAAAATAAAGAGCTTTAGTTGTAATAAAGATGTAATACAATATTTAGACACTATAATAACTGCAGGTGATACAATATTAATAAAAGGATCTCGTGGTATGAAAATGGAGTATATTACAAACTATCTACGAGAGAGGAGTTGAAATAATGGAATTCATAATATATTCATTAATTCTGTCCCTTATATTGACTCTTATATTTGGAAAGATATTTATCCCATTGTTACGTAGATTGAGATTTGGTCAATATATAAGAGATGATGGTCCTAGTTCTCATCTTAAAAAAGAAGGAACTCCTACAATGGGAGGTATAATTTTTTTGATTCCATTATGTATTACCACTCTCTTGCTGGCCAAAAAGAGCTTGGATTTTGTTATAGTAGCTGTATTAGTGACAATGGGATTTGCTTTCATAGGCTTTTTAGATGACTATATAAAGATTGCCATGAGGCGTTCTCTAGGGTTAAGAGCTTATCAAAAGATAATAGGCCAAATTATAGTTGCTGTAATATTTGCTATATTTGCATATAGGCATGCATATGTAGGTAGCAGCATATATATTCCATTTACTACAAGAGAATGGGATTTAGGTATATGGTATATACCCTTTATAGTGTTTGTAATTATAGGGACGGTAAATAGCACAAATTTGACTGATGGTTTAGATGGTTTGGCATCAGGGGTGACTTTGATAGTTGCAATTACTTTTTGTATAATATCCTTATTTCTTTCAAAAAATATGGCTGAAGAAGGCCTTGCATATATATCGGCGAATTATCATAATTTAGCTATATTTGCAGGGGCGCTGGCAGGTTCTTGCCTCGGGTTTTTAAGATATAATGCATATCCTGCCAAGGTATTTATGGGAGATACCGGTTCACTTGGTATAGGTGGTGCAATAGCTGCTCTAGCCATACTTCTTAGGATGCCATTATTTTTGCCTATAATAGGAGGTATATATATGATCGAATCTATATCAGTTATACTGCAAGTGGCATCTTTTAAATTGACAGGTAGGCGAATATTTAAAATGAGTCCCCTTCATCATCATTTTGAGCTCAAAGGCATGGAAGAGGCGAAGATTGTCACAATGTTTATGATAATTACTGTTGTCCTTTGTCTCATAGGATTGTTAGGAGTATAGGAGGGTTGTTGTTGGAAGATTATAGAGATAAAAATATTTTAATAGTAGGCATGGCTAGAAGTGGTATAGCTAGTGCTAAGACTCTGCAAAAACTTGGGGCGCGTGTATATATAAATGACTTGAAACCCGCGGATAAGTTAAAAAGTGAAATAGAGGAACTTAGAACATATGGGATTAATTTTCATTTAGGCAAATCTCCAGACGACTTGTTATATAATATGGATATGGTAGTTGTAAGTCCTGGAGTGCCTTTAGATGCCCCTTTTGTAGCAAAAGCAAGGAATTTAGGTTTAGAAGTTATAGGTGAGATGGAATTGGCATATAGGTTATGCAGTGCTCCAATAATAGCTATAACAGGTACTAATGGTAAGACCACTACCACTACTTTAGTGGGTAAGATTATAGAAGCTGCAGGATATACTACCCATGTAGTAGGGAATATTGGTGTTCCTTTTTCTGGTAAGGTATTGGATATAAAGAAGGACGATATAGTTGTGGTAGAGGCAAGTAGTTTTCAATTAGAGAGCATAGATAGATTTAAACCGTATATTGGAGCAATACTTAATATAACTGAGGATCATCTTGACAGGCACAAGACTATGGAAAATTATTTATATATAAAAGGAAGAATATTCAAAAATCAAGATGAAACAGATTATATGGTAATAAATGCTGACAACCATATACTTAGAGAATTTATCCCCCAGATAAAGGGAAAGGTTGTACTGTTTAGCAAGGGTATACTAAAAGCTCCAGGTGCATGGATAGAAGATGGAGCTATAGTGATAGACATGGGAAAAGGTAAGAAAAGAATCTGTTATGTTGAGGATGTACTAATTCCAGGTGATCATAATCTTGAAAATGCACTGGCAGCTACGGCTATAGCTGGAATTATGGATATAGAGCCAAAAATAATAGAAGAAACTTTAAGAACATTTAAAGGTGTACCTCATCGCATTGAATTTGTAGCTAATATAGATGGAGTAAATTTTTATAATGATTCAAAGGGAACAAATCCTGATGCTGCTATAAGGGCTATAAAGGCTATGAAGGGTCCTACTATCATAATAGCAGGTGGTATGGATAAAGGTACTTCATTTGATTCTTTTATAGAGTCATTTGAAGGAAAGATTGTTCACATGGTAGTATTAGGAGAAGCCGCAGATAAATTGATACATACTGCTCAGAAGATGGGATTTTCAAATATTCATAAGGTAGACGGTATAGAAAAAGCAGTGTCAAGGGCATTCTCCCTTGCAAAACAGGGAGATAATATATTATTATCTCCTGCATGTGCTAGTTGGGATATGTTTACTAGCTATGAGGAGAGGGGAGAGATTTTTAAAGAAGCAGTGAGAGCCCTTAGGAGGTAATTGTATGAATAAAAAGGGCATAGATTATCCAATAATGTTTATCACTTTACTTTTAGTATGCATAGGAATTGTAATGGTGTTTAGTGCTAGTTTTTATTACGCCCAACAGAAGTTTGATGATAGTTATTATTTTTTTAAAAGGCAGAGTCTATGGGCTATTGTGGGACTGTTTGGAATGTTATTTATGTCAAATTTTGACTATAAAAAGCTAAAGAAGTTTTCTAAACTCCTTTTATTTCTAAGTTTTCTGTTGTTGGTGGCCGTATTATTATTTGGAACAGAACGGAATAATGCTAAGAGATGGTTATATATAGGGCCTATAAGTATTCAGCCATCGGAGATAGCTAAGTTAGCTATAATAGTATATCTGGCAGATATATTATCTGTAGACAGAAAGAGGGCAAAGTCATTTTGGAAAGGAATAATACCATCAATTTTAGTGATGGGTATATTCTTTTTTCTCATAATGAAACAACCAAACATGAGTACAGCTGTAATACTAGCAATGTTAACTTTTGTAATGTTATTTTTAGCAGGTGCTAGAATATGGCATCTTGTAATACTGGTGAGTACAGGTGCCATAGGAGGAGTAGCACTCATAAAGGATGCTACGTATAGATTAAAAAGAATTTTAGCTTTTAGAGATCCTTGGTCAGATCCTAAAGATACAGGATATCAGACAATACAATCGCTTTATTCGCTTGGCTCTGGAGGTTGGTTTGGAATGGGATTAGGGGCGAGCAGACAGAAATTCCTATATTTACCCTATAGTGAAACGGACTTTATATTTTCAATCATAGGTGAAGAATTAGGATTTGTAGGAGCTACTTTGATAATACTTTTATTTCTTGGGCTCATATGGCGAGGTGTAAGGATAGCTATAACAGCTCCTGATCTATTTGGGACTTTACTTGCGTCGGGTATAATAGCTATGATAGGAATACAGGTGATGCTAAATATAGCTGTTGTTACCAATACAATACCTCCAACAGGAGTGCCATTACCATTTATAAGTTATGGTGGTTCATCATTATTCTTATTTATGTCAAGTATAGGAGTGCTTTTAAATATATCAAAGTATTCTGAAGCAACTTGATTATACCCCCTTTTACTTATGTAGAATAGACATGTAACAATTAAAATGTAGTATGCATACTATAATAGTGCGCTATGTGATGGGCTTTTAGAAAAGGGGTGTTGCTATTGGGTAAGTTTGTTGTAAATGGTGGCAAAAAGGTTGAAGGTAAAATAAGGAATAGTGGTGCCAAGAATGCAGTGCTTCCCATACTGGCAGCAGCAGTGTTGTCTGATGATGAAGTTATACTCCATGACTGTCCCCAGATTGTAGATGTCCAAAATATGTTACTTATATTAGAATCTATAGGTACTAGCATTATAACTGAAACTATATTTGAAAATAGATATAAGCATATGCCAGAATTAATAAGGATGGGGGCCAAGATCTATATAGATGGAATGACTGCAGTAGTGCAAGGAGTAAACAGGCTCCAAGGCGTTGAAGTTTGCGCCACTGATTTAAGAGGAGGAGCGGCTCTCCTCGTCGCTGCATTGGGTGCAGAGGCCACAACAGTAGTAGATAATATAGAACATATTGATAGAGGATATGAGAACATAGAAGAGAAATTTAACTGTATTGGAGCAGATATTACTAGGGTTGAATAGATAGATATAGGTGGTATTATGGGGAAAAAAAGACGATGGATAGGGAAAATAATAATATTGTTTTTTATACTATTATTGTCCATGGCATGTGTAGCGATAGTAGGTACTGATTATTTTCAGATACAATATATTGAGGTACACGGTAACAATGAGATATCTGAAGAGGAAATAGTAAAGTTGTCAGGAATACTAAAGGGTGATAATATATTAAAGTTGAATAAAAATTTGGTGAAGAAACGTTTAGAAAACAATCCATATATAGAAGTGAAGAAGATAGAACGTAGTTATCCCAATACAGTACATATATACATATTAGAGCGGAAAAAGGGGGCTGTAATTCCCTATCTAGCTAGTAATATACTTATTGATACTAAGGGGATAGTATTATCTATTGAAAGTGAAGGAAGTATAGATGATTATCCTGTTATAACAGACTTATATGTAAAGAGCTTTGTAAAAGGTAAGCAAATTATTGCAGGGGATGACTATCAATTTAGGGCACTTCTTCGGGTACTACAATCTATATATGATTTAGACTTGGAAAATATAGTAAGAGAGATACAGATGAAAAATCCTGATGATATATATATAATATCAAATAAGAATATAAGAATAAAGCTAGGACAGGCTATTGATGTGGATAATAAGTTGAAATGGCTTAAGACTGAGCAGTTTAAGGAAATAGAACCAGATTTAAATTCAGAATGGATATTTGATATAAGCATTCCAGGGAAAGCTATATTTAGTCCAACATTAGATTGAGGTGAGAGAATGGATAAGCGATTTTCTGGACAATTGACAGTAGCTTTTGTATGCATGATATTGGGTCTTATGCTTGCTACTCAGTTTAAAAATGTACAAAAGGTGGGAGGCAATGTATCGATGCAGAGAACCCAAGAGCTTACAGGGGAAGTTCAAAGACTTAAAGAAGAGAACGAAAAGATGAAAAGTCAGATACAAGATTACGACCAAAAGATATGGGAATATGAAAATGCTGCAAAGGGAGAGGGAAAATTAAGTCAAGCTATATATGATGAACTTGATAGAATGAGAATGTTAGCTGGAGTGGTTGATTTGGAAGGACCAGGTGTTATAGTGACAGTAAATACATTTTTGACAAATCCCCAAGGTCAATTAATATCTAATGTTAATTATGAGGATCTTTTGAAATTGATAAACGAATTGAATGCAGCAGGAGCAGAGGCGATAGCAATAAATGATGAGAGGTTAATAGCGACAACGGAGATACGTAATGCAGGAGACTATATAGTAATAAATACAAACAGGCATTCGGTGCCATTTGAAATAAAGGCGATTGGTAATCCCGATACATTAGAGGCAGCTTTAAAACTTCTAGGTGGAGTTGCAGACGAACTATCTCAGGTGTTAGATATTAAAATAAAACGGGAAGACAAGATTCATATTCCAAAGTATGAAGGTACTATAGAGTTTAATTATGCTAAGCCGGTGGAAGAAAATAAATGATTAGGGTGAGTGCAGTATGGATGAAAAAGCTTTTAAGGTAATAACTGTAATATGTGTCTTTTTGGGTTTTTTTACTGCGCTTGCAGTTCAGTCAAATGGTCCGGCTATAGAGATAGAAAACATAGGTAGTATAAAGACGGTAGAGGGACTTCTGAAGGAAAAAGAAAGCTATGAGAAAAAGAGGGAAGAATTACTGGAAGAACTAAAGGAAAGGGAAAAAAGGCTATCCCAACTTGAAGGACAGGCAGTTAGATTGTCTGATAATGTAGAAGACATAGAAAAGCAACTATTAGATCTTAGAATGATGGCAGGCCTTGTAGATGTGGAAGGTCCTGGTATAGAAATAACTTTAAATGATAGAAAAAGGGAAGATATAATATATAGTAATCCTGGCCTTATTGAAAACTACATTGTGCATGATAGTGATCTTCTTAACGTGGTGAATGAGCTTAGGGCTGCTGGTGCAGAGGCCATATCAATAAATGACACGAGGATTATTGAGACATCTAGGATAAGTTGTGGGGGACCTACTATTAACATTGGAAAAGGTCAGCGTTTTGCGCCACCTTTTATAATAAGGGCAATTGGTAATCCAGATGAACTTGCTAATTTTTTTAAGAGAGAAGATAGTATATACCATGTATTAGATGCTTGGGGATTGGAGTTTACTATAAAGAAATCTGATAATATATATATACCTAGGTATATATATGGTGATTTAGATTATAAATATGCAAAAATAGTAAAAGAAGGTGATTAAATATGTGGCTACCTATTTTGGGAATGTTAATTGGAATTTTATTGGGAATGTTACTTCCTATAAGAGTACCTATAGCATATTCGTCATACATGTCAATTGCAGTATTGGCAGCTCTTGACTCAGTTTTTGGAGCTATAAGGGCCCAGTTAGAAGGAAATTTTGAAACAGATGTATTTATATCAGGTTTTTTCGGCAATTCTTTCTTGGCTGCTGGTCTTGCTTATTTAGGGGATAGGTTAGATGTACCCATATATTTAGCTGCAATATTTGCATTTGGTAATAGGATGTTTAATAATTTTGCAGTAATTCGCCGTTATTTTTTAGGATATCTCAGAAATAGATCTTACTTAGAAGATGATAAAAATAAGTAAATAAAACCATTTAAATTTCAGTCTTTTTATGATATTATAAATTAGTACTATATTTTTATAGAGCATGATATGCTATATATTGCTTCTACTGAAAAGGGGTAGAATATATTGAATGAATATCTGATGGCAATAGATTTAGGAACTACTAAGTTAGCAATAATTATAGCACGAGAAACAAAGAAATATATTAGCATAGAGGCAATTCAGTCTTTTCCCTATACTTCAGACATACAAATGGATGACTGGAACAACATGGACATTGTTTCTATACTCAGTGAAGCAGTAATTTGGCTTAAGGATATAATAGGGGTAGAATCAGTTCGAACCATTCTAGGTATACCAGGATATCATACTGGTATCTTGGAGAATAGCTATAGTATAGATATTGATGGAGAAACTATAACATCATATCATATCTCTAAGGCAGTTGAAGGTTGTGGAAAATATCCATTACCTGATGAATGGCATATATTACAGACAATACCCAAGTTATATACTATAGATGAACAAAGAAGTCAAGTAGATGTTCCCATAGATATGCAGGGAAGGACGTTGACAGTGAATAGCTCTCTTGTGTGCATAAATCAGGAGTTTGTTTCAAAGCTTACGGGAGAGTTGGGAAAGTTAGGTATTCATGTCGATTATGTAAGGCCTACACTTTTATCATCTGGGAATGTATTTTTAACAGAGACAGAGAGGCAAAATGGTGGTATACTTATTGATATAGGAGGCAGGTCGACTGATATAATAATATATAGAGGTGGAGTACCTGTATATACAGACTGGATTCCAGTTGGTGGTTTCAATATAACAAGTGACTTGTCAATAGGAATGGATATACCATTTAAACAAGCAGAAGAGTTAAAGGGGCAATGTATACTTGGAATTAATTCATCGAATACTGGAAAACGAGAACAGTTATATATGCCTTTAAAGATTGGAGAAAAAATTAAAGATATACCACTTAACTATATACAAGAAATAGCCGAATTAAGAGTAGAAGAGATTTTTGAGCTTATAGTAGAGAGTATAGATAGTTCAAATGTGATTGATAGAAAAAAGTGTAGTGCAGTCCTTATAGGTGGAGGAGTTGCTCCAATAAAAGGAGCAAAGGATTTTGCCAGTGTTCATCTTGGTTGTAGCAATTTACGAATAGGACAACCTCATTTAATTGATATATCTAATGTAGAGGCCCTTGCTAGTACATATGCATTGATAGGTGAACAGGCAATGGAAATTTCATCTGAGGGTGTAGAAACTGAGGATGTGAGAAATAGGCATATAGATGATGAGCGTATAAGTATTAAAGATAGAATAATAGGATGGCTTTCAGCATTCTTTAACAAGTAGAAGGGGGTTTTTTTGTGCTTGAGTTTGATGTTGATACAGGACATTTTGCACAAATCAAGGTAGTAGGCGTTGGTGGAGGAGGGAATAATGCTGTAAATCGTATGATAGAATTTGGCTTACAGGGAGTTGAATTTATAGCTATAAATACAGATAAACAAGCATTATTTCTCTCGAAGGCAGATCAAAAAATTCAAATAGGAGAAAAACTCACCAAGGGTTTAGGTGCAGGTGCTGATCCTGAAATAGGACAGAAAGCAGCAGAGGAGAGTTATGAAGAAATATATCAAGCATTAAAAGGTACTGATATGTTATTTATAACAGCTGGAATGGGTGGTGGTACGGGTACTGGTGCGGCACCGGTTGTAGCTGATGTAAGCAAAGAGATGGGTATACTTACTGTAGGAGTAGTTACCAAACCTTTTATGTTTGAGGGAAGACGACGTATGCTAAATGCTGAAAAAGGAATAGATGCATTGAAAGGAAGGGTAGATACCCTAGTGACAATACCTAATGACCGACTGCTTCAGGTAGTAGAAAAACGTACGTCTATGCTAGAGGCCTTTAAGGTGGCAGATGATATATTGAGACAAGGTGTGCAAGGCATATCTGATCTTATTGCTGTGCCTGGTCTTGTAAATCTTGATTTTGCTGATGTTAGAACCATTATGCAGGAAAAAGGTCTAGCTCATATGGGCATAGGAAGGGCAGCAGGAGATAATAGGGCAATAGAAGCCACAAAGCAGGCTATACAGAGCCCCCTCTTGGAGACAACCATAGAAGGTGCTAAAGGGGTACTGTTAAACATAACAGGTAGTGAAGATCTCGGTTTACATGAAGTAAATGAAGCTGCCGAGTTAGTGGCTGAAGCAGCTCATCCAGATGCTAATATAATCTTTGGTGCAGTTATAGATGAAAATTTACAAGATGAAGTGAGTATTACCGTTATTGCTACTGGATTTGAGCAGAAAGATAAGGAAAGGCAAAAGGATAAAAAAATGGGCCAGACGTTAGACCAGACCAAGGGAAGTCAGGATATGGAAGATGATCTTGATATTCCAACCTTCTTACGAAGAGGAAGATATGGAAAATAAATAAATTTTTCAAGAAACGACAATAAAAAATATTATTGTCGTTTCTTTTTTTTGTTTCATATACATGGTTCTACAATATTTTGATATGTATAGATATATAATAGTATATGAGAAGTATAGAGGAATAGGGGTGATGGGAGTGGGATAGAGTATAGGTATATAGATATAATATGGCTAGATAATTTAATAATGAATTTTCTCCTACTTTATACAACTCTCAACTTATCAAAAGGGCGAAGTACAGTATGGCGAATGTTTTTATCTGCTGCAGTTGGAGGTATATATGCCGTATTAATATTCATACCTGGCTATGAATTTTTACAGCGATTTTCTTTGAAACTTTTTCTCTCATTAATTATGATATTGATTTCATACGATCTGATGAATTTTAAGGAGTTCTTAAAAATATTTACATTCTTCTATATGGTGACTTTTGCTTTTGGTGGTGCAGCATTAGGTATTTATTATTTTTTTGAGGACAGAATTTTAATTGAAAATGGTGTTTTTTATATAAGCGATTATCCCACAAAGTTACTTTTAATGGTATGTGTATTTTTACCAATAAGTTTCAAAAGATTGTGTACATATATAAGGTGTAAATTTTCTAAAGGAGACCTTATATATAGTATATGTATATCCTTTGATAGGGATGTGGTTTCAACACAAGCTTTACTAGATACAGGTAATTTACTTTATGATCCAGTGAGTAATCATCCCGTAGTTGTAATAGAGTATAAAGAGGTAAGAGAGATCCTTCCTTCAGAAATAAAAAAAATATTTGAAAATTCACTTGAAGATGATTTGGCATGTGTCACTAAGCATATGTCAAACTCACGATGGATAGGGAGATTTAGACTCATACCTTTTACTGCCCTTGGAAAAGCTAATGGTATGTTAATAGGCTTTAAACCTGATGGATTAGGTGTACTAATTGATGAAAACTGGATAAATACAGATAGTGTTGTGGTCGGGATATACAATAATAGATTATCAAAAGCAGAGAATTATCATGCACTCATAAATCCTGAGATAATTCATTAGGAGGTGTATATGGTATGTCATTAAATGAAAAGATTGTATTCAATTACAATAGGTTAGTATTTAAGATACTAAAGAGTCTTAATTTACTTGAGCAATATCCTATATTCTATATAGGAGGTAGTGAGGCATTACCTCCACCACTTACAAATGAAGAGGAAGGTCTGCTTGTAGATCTATTAAAAGATGGGGATAACTCAGTTAGAAGTACTCTTATAGAACGAAATTTAAGATTGGTTGTATACATAGCAAGAAAATTTGAAAATACGGGAGTAGGTATTGAGGATCTAATATCTATTGGAACCATTGGACTTATAAAGGCTGTAAACACATTTGATCCTATGCGAAAGATAAAACTTGCAACCTACGCTTCTCGATGTATAGAGAATGAGATACTTATGTATCTTAGAAGGAACGGCAAGACAAAATCTGAGATTTCTTTTGATGAACCCTTAAATATAGATTGGGATGGGAATGAACTGCTTTTGTCTGATATATTGGGGACAGAAAATGATCTTGTATATAAATTTGTTGAAGAACAAGTGGACAGGGAACTTTTAAGAATTGCAATGAGTAAACTTACAGATAGGGAACAGAGAATAGTGGAACTTAGATTTGGACTTGACGATGGTGATGAAAAGACCCAGAAAGAAGTAGCAGATATTTTAGGGATATCCCAATCATATATATCTAGACTGGAGAAAAAAATAATAAAGAGGTTAAAAAAGGAAATTAATAGGATGCTGTGAAAGAGAATAAAAATCTCCATCCAAGGTAATAATCTTTTTATGAAAGGATAATTTGGGATGGAGGAAATGTGGCATGTTTTCAAATAAGGTAGAAATCTGCGGTGTAAATACTTCTAAGTTGCCTGTGCTCACAAATGAGGAGATGATGGTGCTGTTTGAGCGTATCGATGCAGGAGATACTAAAGCACGGGAGGAATTTATAAAGGGGAATCTTCGGTTAGTTTTAAGTGTTATACAGAGATTTAATAATCGAGGTGAAAATTTAGACGATCTCTTTCAAGTGGGGTGTATAGGACTTATTAAAGCTATTGATAATTTTGATACTTCGCATAATGTAAGATTCTCAACTTATGCAGTACCTATGATAATTGGAGAAATAAGACGATACTTAAGGGATAATAACCCCATAAGAGTTAGCCGATCACTTAGAGATATTGCATATAAAGCAATGCAGGTAAGGGAACAGATGATAAACAAAAATTCAAAGGAGCCTACTATTTCGGAAATTGCAAAAGCATTGGATCTTCCTAGAGAAGAAGTGGTATTTGCCTTAGACGCTATACAAGATCCTATATCCTTATTTGAACCTATATACCATGATGGAGGAGATGCAATTTACGTGATGGATCAAGTAAAAGATGAAAATCATCAAGATGATGATTGGCTCCAGAGTATTGCATTGAAAGAAGCGATGGAAAATTTAAATGATAGGGAAAGATTAATACTTACTTTGAGATTCTTTGAAGGTAGAACGCAGATGGAGGTTGCAGAGGAGATAGGAATATCACAGGCTCAAGTATCAAGGTTGGAAAAATCAGCTCTTATTCACATGAGGAAATATGTGTAAAGATAATAGAAGACTTTTAGTTTACTAAAACAGCTAAAGGTCTTTTTTTATATGGTTGGTTGAGATACTATAGCTCTCGTTTTAAAAGAGGGCTATAATTTTTTATATACAGTTATTTGAATTTTAAACTTAAATGATTATATCCTATAGTTTTTTATTTGATAAATAAATTTTGTTCGCCATATTGGGAGCATTTTTTATTTTAATAGGAATATATTTTTAGATAGGAAGTACAAAGGTCAAAAGGGGTGGAAGGAATATGACAAAATCATCAGATTTTAGACAAAAAGAGGTAATAAATATAAACAACGGTAAGAGATTGGGGTATGTAATTGATATGGAATTTAATTTGTATGAAGGACGAATTACCGCTATAGTTGTACCAGGCGGAAATAAAATTCTAGGTTTTTTAAAGGGAGATGGCGATATAGTGATTCCATGGGAAAAAATAAAGAGAATAGGTGATGATGTAATATTAGTAGACTTTGATACCCAAAAGGATTAAATCCTTCAAATAATATTTATCTGCTTTTAATATTCTAGGAAATGTTTTATAATGTAAATTGTAGCTGCCAATATTGTTGTATCAAGTGAGATTCTATACTAGATACTTAAATTATGGCTTTATTGAGTAGTAGATATTCTCATAGAGGGAATATAATTGAAGGGAATGATATAGGAGATGAAATGTCCATTTTGTAGTTATCAAGAGAGTAAAGTAGTAGATTCAAGACCTACAGATGATGGTACGGTTATACGCCGGCGTAGAGAGTGTATAAACTGTGGTAAACGTTTTACAACCTATGAAAAGATAGAACATATGCCCATATTTGTAATAAAAAAAGATGGCCGACGTGAGGCTTTTGACAGTAGTAAAATAATGAATGGACTTTTAAAGGCATGTGAAAAGCGGCCAGTTGCCATAAAAGATATGGAACTTCTAGTGGAGGATGTAGAAAAGACCATTTATAATTCTTTGGAACAGGAAATAACAAGCCAGGAGATAGGAGAGATGGTGATGGAGCGGCTTAAAGAATTAGACGAAGTGGCATATGTACGTTTTGCCTCTGTCTATAGACAGTTTAAGGATATAAATACTTTTATGGAAGAGTTAAAAAAATTATTAAATGAATAATCGTTTTAAATTTAATAAAACGGTATGCGACATAAAATTACCAGATATAATTATATCTGGTAATTTTATGTCCATTTTAAAACAGCTAAAATTATAAGAATTACTCCGGCTAACCAAGATATATTTATCGTTGACTTTTCCGCAAACTTTCTTCCTATAAATACCCCTGTAGATACTGCAATCATATCGAAGATTAGTGATAGTAGAATTACCCTAAGATAGTTTATATTTCCTAAACTACTTCCAAAACCTATTGCAAGGGAATCCAAAGAGAGAGCTGTTGCAAGATATAAAGCTTCTTTTGAATTTAAATACTTAGAATTGTCAAAATCGGCTTTTGTTTCGTCCACATAGATATTTATTATGAGTTCGAAATCAAATAGATTTAAATTTATTTTTTTGTTTGAATTGAGATGTTTGCCTATATATGATTTGATTATACTTTCAAACAAGTAATAGACTCCTAGGCACATTAAAATAATAGAACTTATTATTATAGTCATATCTTCTGGTATGATCCTTTTTATTACAGAGCCTAGGAAAAGAGATATCGCAAGGAAGGATGCACATATTATGTTGATAATAGATATTGAAGTCAGGGGAATTTTTATTTTATTGGTTCCATAGGCTATACTAGCTATGAAGGCATCTAATGATAGTACTACTACTAACAATATGGACTCTAACATCGTATCACTCCTTTTTATTGTTCCGACTATTAGCATGTTATTCATAGTTCAACAAATGGTTACAATAAGATCTAGTATTACTTTAATAGAGGTTTTATTTTTTATTTTTAAGAGAATACATATGTAAAACTTAGGGAAAGCTAAAATAGCAAAAGATATAGTATATCGTTTAAGGAGTGAATGTAATGCCTTTTGGATTGACGATGCTTGTATTTATATCTATTCTTATATTATTTGGTGTGGGACAAAATATTTTGGATAGAATGAGACTTAGTGACAAAAGTGCCATTCTCTTTATGTTGGCTATATTTATAGGAGGAATATTACCTGACATACCTATTGGCAATCGATTTTCTATAAATATAGGAGGTGCTATTGTACCTTTTATATTGGTGGTATACCTATACGTAAAGGCGGGGACCAAAAAAGAGAAGGTAAGATCCATATTAGCTTCTGTATTGGCAGGTATAGCAGTATTTTTAGTGGGTAGATTAATGCCATCAGAGCCTGAGAATATTGTTGTGGATCCAAACTATATATATGGTATTGTGTCAGGTTTAGTGGGTTATCTCATAGCAAGATCACGAAGGGCATCTTTTATTGCTGGTGTAATGGGGATCATTTTAGCAGATATTGGTCAGGGAGTTGAAAATGTAATAATGAATATACCAAGCCCAGTAAGACTAGGTGGTGGAGGAGCCTTAGATGCCATTGTGATATCGGGACTTTTAGCTGTAATACTTTCTGAGTTTATAGGGGAATTTAGAGAAAGGCTTCAGGGAGGTACAGAGAAGAAACGATTGAGATTTAATCATGGTGAGTTTGCAGAAGAATTACAACCTAATTTAGATTCGGAAGAAAGAAATGAGGAGGCAGATGATGAGGATGAAGAGTAAAGGATGGTTTATGGGAATTATCATTTTATTGCTGACTGTTTTTATTATGTCTAATTATGCTATAGCTGATGACTGGTATGAAGATGAACTTGGATATTATACTATAAAGGGAGAAGAAGGCGATATACTCGGACTCATGGGAAGGGAAATTTTTGTGGATGATGAATATATAACAGAAAATAATCGGTACTATAGAATATCTTCTATAGATAAAGATAATCGTATAGCGATTGCAACTTATATAGACGATATAGAATTACCGGAAATTGAAGAAGTGGCCATTAATGGGTCTACTTGTGCTGTTGATACCTTGTCAGTAGTAGCTCCAAATGAGGATGCACATGTACTCATATACTGTACACATAGTGATGAATCGTATGTTCCAAGTGACGGTACTCCAAGTATAGTAGGCTCAGGTGGTATATTAGATGTGGCTCAGTCTTTTAATGATGCCTTGAAATCTCAGGGGGTTAATGTCCAAATAGACAAGACTTGTCATGCTCCCCACGATGCAGGTGCATATAGGCGTTCAAGGAATACTGCTATAAGACTTATAAAGACAAAGCAGCCAGTTGCTGCACTGTTTGATGTTCATAGAGATGCAGTACCTAAAGAACAATATGATATAAATTTGGCTGGGCAACCTGCTACAAGAGTAAGAATAGTCATAGGTAGACGTAATCAAAATAGACAGGCTAATCAGGAATTGGCATATAAGATAAAGGCAGTAGCTGACAAAACCTATCCAGGACTCATAAAAGATATATATATAGGTAAGGGGATGTATAACCAAGAATTATCTCCTCGTTCTCTATTATTTGAAATAGGGACCTATGAAAATAATAAAGAAGCGGCCCAGACTTCTGCGAAATTCTTAGCTGATGTAGTCTCTAAGAGCTTATTTGGTGGTACTATAAAATCTGTGGAAAAACCTACAAAAGAGTATAAGACAACCCCTATTACCTATGAAAAGAGCAAAGGTCAAAGTAAAGGTATTTTGTGGTTAGTGGTGATATTGGCAATAGGTATAGTAGGCTATATGTTTATAAGTTCTGGAGGTAGGGAACTTAAGGCAAAAATATTAGGGTCAAGGAAGGATGGAGATAATAATAAGTAGTATTATAAGGGGAAAAAGTTTGGAGAAAAATAAATGGATATAATATATTGTGGTTATTTTGCAACGTATGAGGCCTATCTGTGTGCACTTATCCATATAGGTATGGAATTTGACTGTTATAGTATGTATTCATATTTTGAATTATGTAGAAAATATTCAAAACAATTTGGGAACTTAATATTTGTTGGTTTAGACCATGAATTAAACAGAGTATATGCAATGGGTTGTAAGGAATTTACTGATGTGATCATAAATAGCCAAAGTAGCTTTCGAGAAATATATGATATAGGGAATGATATAAAACATATAGATACAACTAAAATTTCCACATCTCTTCCACATATAATAGAGAAGATAGGAGATAATGCCCATCTATACAGTGCAGCCAAATGGCTGTTTTATTATTGGTGTCGTAGGATGTATCCTAGAGCTAGATATTTTGTAAAAAATGAAACAGGACTATTTAATAGCGAATAGTCATTAAAAGGGAGTAATGAGTCTTGAAGATTTTTTATCACTGTTATGGTGGAGCACATACATCTATTGTATGTGCAGCTATACATTTGAATTATCTTCCTAAAGATAATATACCTGCAGCTTTTGCTTTTAAAGAGATTCCTTTCTATGATAAGATGAAAAACAATGATATTGGTTCGACTGTATTTGTGGGTACTGATGAATATGGATGTGATATATATATAATGGGTATGAGAAATGGCAGGGAAGTTGTGATTCCTGCTATAAAAGGCTATCTGAATGAACATTATATTACAAATAATGATATTTTATTTGTAAATGCCCTAGTAGAACTCCACCCAGTTACGGCCTTAGGTGGAATGTTATCTAGGAGATTAGGGCTTGTGTCAATAGGTCAACCTTTGACAATATGGGGCATCCGAAGATATTATAAAATTTTTGTAGAATTAGTTGGAAAGGTGCAGCAAAAGGAACGTGATATTATAAGTAGTTCTTGACATGGTGGTAATTTTTAAAGATAATGAATATGTGATAATATATGAAAGAATATTAGAAGGTTAAAGTTGTAGGGGGAGGAAATGATTGGACTTTAGAAGACATGTTATAGACGATGTAAGCATAGGCAGTATTACACATGAAATAGGCCTAGAAAAAGGCGATAAACTTATCAGTATAAATGGAGAGCAGGTTATAGATCTAATTGATTATATGGAATTTATGGCTCTTGAGTATTTAGAAGTTTTAATAGAGAGAAAAAATGGGGAGGAGCTAATACTTGAGATAGAAAAAGATGCATATGAAGATATAGGACTAATTTTTCGTCCATGGCTTATGGATGAGAATAGGCGTTGTAGAAACAAATGTATATTCTGTTTTGTTGACCAATTACCACCTAATATGCGTTCTACCCTATATTTTAAAGATGATGATTGGCGTCTATCGTTTTTGATGGGGAATTATATAACACTTACAAACTTGTCTGATCAAGATGTAGATAGAATAGTTAGTATGGGTATAAGTCCCTTATATGTATCTATCCATACGACAAATCCACAATTGAGAAGGAGTATGATGAACAATAAGAGAGCAGGTGAGGTACTAAAATATCTTGATATTTTTCATAAAGGTGGTATAAAACTCAACTGTCAATTAGTTCTGTGTCCTGGTTGGAATGATGCTTTAGAGCTAGATAGAACTTTGTCAGATTTGTGGCAATATAGAGATATTATAGAATCTATTGCCCTTGTACCTGTTGGACTTACAAAATATAGGAAGGGATTAGAGAATATAGAGCCATTTGATAGCAAGTCGGCAAATAATGTGTTGTCACAATTAGACATATGGCAACATAGGGCACTTGAAAATCTAGGTAGGCGATTTATATATGCTTCAGACGAGTTTTATATATTAGCGGGTAGTGATTTTCCTTCATATGAAGATTATGATGGATTTCCTCAACTTGACAATGGTGTGGGACTAATTGTAAGATTTCAAGATGAGCTATATAATACATTAGATAATATGCCTAGTTTAGATGGAGTAAAGGGACATATTTCCCTGGCAACGGGAATATCGGCTGCTAATTTCATGTTAAAATGGGCACGTGCTATAGAGGATAAGAGTGGGATAAAAATTGATGTATATCCAATAAAAAATGATTTTTTTGGACATAGTGTGACAGTAGCAGGTCTTATAACAGGTGTTGACATTGTGAAAAATTTAAAGGGCAAAGACCTAGGTGATGCTCTACTGCTTCCAGATGTAATGCTTAGAAGAGGGGAAGATGTATTTTTAGATGATATGCCGCTTATAGAACTCAAAGACAAACTAGGGGTGGAGATAATTTCAGTGCCTGTCGATGGCAATGCATTAGTAGAGGCTATTATAGATATATATGGCATGAGAATGGGGTGATTGATATGGCTAAACCAATAGTGGCAATTGTAGGACGACCTAATGTAGGAAAATCTACTTTTTTTAATCAGATTGTGGGCAAACGGATATCTATAGTACATGATGAGCCAGGTGTAACTAGAGATAGGATATATGCAGATACAGAGTGGTTAGGTAGACAATTTACCTTAGTGGATACAGGTGGATTGGATCCCCAAAGTGACGATGAGTTTTTATTTCATATAAGACAGCAAGTAGAAGTTGCTATTGAAACAGCAGATGTCATTGTTTTTCTTGTAGATGGTATTCAAGGAGTAACGCATGCTGATTATGAGATAGCAAATATATTGAGGAAGGCAAATAAAGAGATTGTACTTGCTGTCAATAAAATTGATGCCCTGCATATGGAGGATAATATATATGAATTTTATAATCTGGGGTTAGGAACACCTATTTCAGTATCTGCAACACATAAGAGGGGCATAGGGGATTTTTTAGATGAGCTCATATCTCATTTTCCAGATGATGTCCAAGAAGACGAGAATGATGGTATAATAAAGATAGCCGTTGTGGGAAAACCCAATGTGGGGAAATCATCGTTGGTAAATAAGATATTAGGAGAGGATAGGGTAATTGTATCAGATATACCAGGTACCACGCGGGATGCAGTAGACACACATTTTAAGTACGATGAAAAAAGGTATACAATAATTGATACAGCAGGTATAAGGAGGAAAAGTCGTATAGACGAGTCGCTGGAGCGCTATAGCGTCATGCGGGCTTTATCAGCTATAAGGCGGTGTGATGTGGCAATTATAGTTATGGATGCGACTGCTGAGATAAGTGCACAAGATGTCAGAATTGCGGGGCTAGTTCATGAAGAAGGAAAAGCCTCAATTTTGGTGATGAATAAGTGGGATTTGATAGATAAAGATACAAATACAATATATGAATATAAAAAGATGATAGGAAACAATCTTACATTTATGAATTATGCACCAAGTATATTCATATCTGCTAAAACAGGACGAAGAGTAGATAAGATAATGGAGCTTGTGGATAATGTATATGGTAATTCTATTCAGCGAATTAAAACAGGCGTATTAAATGACTGTCTATATGAGGCAACTGCTATGTTCCAGCCACCGTCAGATAAGGGGAGACGTTTAAAATTATACTATTGTACGCAGGTTTCTATAAAGCCTCCTACTTTTGTCATATTTGTAAATGATAAAGAACTTGTGCATTATTCATATGAACGTTATATTGAAAATTTTTTTAGAAAGACTTTTAATTTTGAAGGTACACCCATAAGGATAATATTCCGTCAGAAGTAAAAAGAAAAGGAGAGGTTTAGGATGAGATATATTCTTGCTATTATAATAGGATATTTGATGGGCAATATTGCGCCGTCATATTTTGCAGGGAAATTGCTTGGGAATATAGATATTCGTAATCATGGCAGTGGGAATGCCGGCGCTACAAATGTATGGCGGGTATTAGGAACACGACCAGGTATTATAGTCTTTATATTAGATGTATTGAAGGGTTTCCTCGCCGCAATGATAGGAAATTTATTGGGTGGCCAACTTGGTGCAGCTTTAGCAGGTTGTGCAGTAATAATAGGGCATGACTATCCGATTTTTCTACATTTTAAGGGAGGTAAGGGTATATCCACGTCATTTGGCGTACTATTATATTTGGCACCTTTAGTTCCTCTCACTGCTTTAATAATTGGTATTATTATAATATATAATACTTGCTATGTTTCATTGGCATCAATTGTAGGTGTAATACTTGCACCTATACTGACTGCGTTATATAGATATCCTAAGCAATATGTCTTTGTTGCATTACTTATAATGGTTTTAGGTCTATATAGACATAAGGATAATATAAAACGATTATTAAATGGTACGGAGAATAAGATGCAAATAAAAAAAAGAAACTATTTAAAATGAGAAACTCTTTTAAATAGTTATTTGAACTTGTCATAATTTTGCCATCTCATAAATATATATATAATGTTTAATCGTATATCTTCACTTATAGAGAAATAGTGGATATTCAATTTAACATATATTGGAGGGAATGGGATGGCAATAGAGAAATTTGATCTCTATAATGATATTGCTGAGCGTACTGATGGTGATATATATATCGGTGTTGTTGGGCCAGTTAGAACGGGAAAGTCTACTCTGATAAAACGGTTTATGGAAGTTCTAGTTCTTCCTAATATGGACAATGAAATGAAGCGTCAAAGGGCATTAGATGAATTGCCACAAAGTGGCGCCGGCAAGACAATTATGACTACACAACCTAAATTTGTTCCCAATGAGGCAGTAGAGATTTCCATAAGGGAGAATGCAAATTTAAACATCCGAATGGTAGATTGCGTTGGATATTTAGTTAAAGGGGCAGTAGGACATATGGAAGAAGGGCAACCACGTATGGTTCGAACTCCATGGTTTGAACATGATATACCATTTGAAGAGGCTGCTGAGATAGGTACTAGAAAGGTTATAATAGATCACTCTACTATAGGATTAGTGGTAACTACTGATGGAACTATTACAGATATACCACGTTCAAACTACATAGAAGCGGAAGAACGTGTGATAAGAGAACTTGTTGAAATTTCCAAGCCATTTATTATAATCTTAAATTCAAAGACACCCCATTCCGAAGAGACACAGAGTATGCAAACAGGGCTTGAGGAAAAATATGGCGTACCTGTATTGGCTATGGATGTAATGAATATGACTAATGAAGATATAAATAATATCCTAAGCAATATATTATTTGAATTTCCTTTAACCGAAATAAAAATAAAACTTCCACGATGGGTAGAGAGTCTTGATGAAGATCATTGGCTTATTGAACATATACTAGAGCTATTACATAAGTCAATGGATGATGTATATAGGGTAAGGGATTTAGAGTCTATGGGAATTTTATTTGAAGAGTCAGAATTTATTGAAAGACCAGTGATTGACACAATAGATTTAGGTACGGGCAGAGGAACTGTGAGTATAGAAACAAAACCCAATATGTTCTATAAGATATTAGGTGAGGAATGCGGATTAGAGATTGTAGGAGATTATCAGCTTATAGGGCTTATGAAGGAATTGGCTAACGCTAAGCGGGAATATGATAGAATCTCTACAGCCTTACATGACGTAAGGGAGACAGGATATGGACTTGTGTCTCCAACTATGGAAGAACTTACTTTAGAGCAACCAGAAATTGTAAGGCAAGGGAATGCATTTGGAGTGCGTCTAAAGGCGAGTGCGCCATCTCTACACTTTATAAGGGTTGATATACAGACAGAAGTATCACCTATTGTAGGGACAGAAAAGCAAAGCGAAGAGCTTGTAAGATATCTATTAGATGAGTTTGAGAACGATACCCAGAAGATATGGGAAACTGATATATTTGGTAAATCACTCCATGAACTTGTAAAGGAAGGCCTGTCAAATAAACTCATGCGTATGCCTGAAGATGCTCAGATGAAGATACAAGAGACACTTCAGCGCATCATAAACGATGGCAGCGGAGGACTTATATGCATTATATTATAGAAATTTACTAGAAATATTTATAATATCTCGTAAAAAAGGATACCCTTATTTTTTATTGGGTATCCTTTTTACGAATCTCTACTCTTCTTATTTTTCCACTTATGGTCTTTGGCAGTTCATCAACAAATTCTATTATACGCGGATATTTGTAAGGAGCAGTTACTTTTTTAACATGATCTTGCAGTTCTTTTTTAAGTTCTTCACTAGGTTTGTAGCCCTTGGAAAGAACTATGGTTGCCTTTACTACCTGTCCTCTTATTGGATGGGGTACACCTGTTATAGCACATTCCAAAACTGCTGGATGTTCAAGTAGAGCACTTTCAACCTCAAATGGTCCTATTCTATATCCAGAACTCTTTATTACATCGTCGGCTCTACCTACATACCAATAGTATCCATCTTCGTCCTTCCAAGCCATATCCCCAGTATAATATATGCCATCATGCCATACATTTTTTGTTTTTTTAGTGTCTCTATAATAACCATCGAACATACCTATAGGTTTCTTTTTATTTGTATAGACCACTATTTGTCCTTCTTCACCGACATCACATGGCTCACCGTTTTCATTCAATATATCTATATCATATCCAGGAACAGGTTTACCCATAGATCCAGGTTTAGGCTCCATTCCAGGAAGATTTGCAATTGCAACGGTCAATTCAGTTTGGCCATATCCTTCCATGAGTTTTATGCCTGTGGCATTATAAAATTGGCTATAAACTTCTGGATTTAAGGGTTCACCGGCAACCACACAGTATTCTAGGCTACTTAAATCATATCTTGTAAGATCTTCCTTTATAAGAAAACGATATATGGTGGGTGGTGCACAAAAAGAAGTTATATTGTGATTAGATATGACTTCAAGAAGTTCCTGAGGATTAAAGCGATCAAAGTCATATACAAATACTGCACATTCGCAGATCCACTGCCCATATAATTTACCCCATACTGCCTTTGCCCAACCAGTATCAGCTACAGTTAGATGAAGCCCATCTTTTTTTACATTTTGCCAATACTTAGCAGTTATGATATG
>DGES01000120.1:819-1397 GCA_002386065.1 Firmicutes bacterium UBA3920 | reverse complement strand
ATATTAAAATTATGCCAATCTCCATGAATATTATCACCTATTCCAATTTTTAGCTGAAGTGTAGGTGAATCTATATGGGCTTTATCAATATGTTCCATTACTTCGTCTTCTGCCACAGCAATTACAGCTTTTATACTTGCCGCATTATTTCGATATACCAAGTCTTTAGGGGTTAACAGGTGGGTTGCAGGTACAGCAATGGCACCTAGTTTATGAAGGGCCAATATGCAGAACCAAAATTCATAGCGGCGTTTTAATATGAGCATTACGGCATCGCCTTTTTTTATGCCTAAAGAAGCTAAATAATTTGCTGTCTTATCGCTATAATATTTTATTTGAGAATATGTGAATACTTTCTCTTCTCCCTTATCGTTGCACCAAACTAATGCTTTTTTATTAGGTGCAGTTCTTGCTAATTCATCGGCAACATCATATGCGAAATTAAAATTTTCAGGGATTATAACTTCGTAATTATTATTAAAGTCATCTAACGAAGAAAAATGATCTTTTTTAAGAAATTTACTTAACATTATATATCCTACCTCTTTTTTTATTCTTATGAAAGCATTTTAAAAAAT
>DGES01000120.1:0-617 GCA_002386065.1 Firmicutes bacterium UBA3920 | reverse complement strand
TATTATCTAAAGCAACCATTCCGTGTTTATAACTGGAATCGAAATAGAGGGCATCTCCTTCATGTAAAATTAATTCATATTTATCAATGACGATTTTTAATGTTCCTTCTAAGATAAGATTAAATTCTTGACCTGGATGAGAGTTTAAACTCTCAGGCTTATCATTACCTTTGTAGTCTACTGTTACTATGAAGGGTTCTGCCTTTTTATCAATGAAATTGTAGGCTAGGCTTTCATATCTATATTCTTTACGTCTATCTACAACCAGTCTTTTATTTTTTCTAACAAGTGAATATATCTTAAGTCTAGGTTCTTCACCTGTTAAAAGGGTAGAGAGCTCTACACCAAATCTATTTGCTGCATTAAATAGAAAGCTTACTGGCATATCAATTTCGCCATTTTCATATTGCAAGTACAGTTCAGGCGATATGGCTAGATCATTTGCTACGTCTTCGATGGAATCGCCGGCGATTTCTCTAAGTTCTCTAAGTCTTTCCCCTATTAACTTGATTTGCTCTGACATTAAATTTCCTCCTCACCTGGATTTTACTTTATAGTATATTTTAAAAAGAACAAATATTCAAGCTATATATGAAAAAATGTATAAATATAAAGGA
>DGES01000015.1:1695-24520 GCA_002386065.1 Firmicutes bacterium UBA3920 | reverse complement strand
CCAGTCAAAATTTCGATATTTACTAACTTTACAAAATAAAATTATTATGATAATGTGAAATGAAAAATCTATTAAGGGGTGTATATATGGTAAAAGACATGACAAAAGGAAATCCTACACGTCTACTGCTATCTTTTGCTATACCTATGCTAATTGGAAATATATTTCAACAACTCTATAGTATGGTAGATAGTATCGTTATAGGACAAGGCGTAGGCGTAAACGCTTTAGCAGCAGTTGGTGCAACTTTCACACTAGATTGGGCTGTATTAGGATTTGGTATAGGATTAGGACAAGGATTTGCTATTTTAGTCGCACAAAAATTCGGTGCGGAAGATTACAAAGGTTTAAAAAAGGCATTTACAATGTCCATATATTTGACTGCTATAGTTGCAATAATCATAACTATTATAAGTCGTTCATTGACAATGCCTCTTTTAAAAATACTAAATACACCATCAGAGCTCATATGTGATTCAAACTTATATATTAGTATTATATTTAGTGGAATCATAATTACCATGTTTTATAACTTTTTTTCTGCAACATTAAGGGCACTAGGCGATAGTAGAACTCCTTTAGTCGCCTTGGTGATAGCTTCTTCTATTAATGTTGTATTGGATATATTATTTGTAATGAAATTTAATATGGGTATTGCAGGTGCAGCCTATGCCACCTTAATTGCTCAGACAAGTTCTTGTATATTTTGTCTTTTAGCAATTAGAAAAGTAGATTTTTTTGCTTTAGAAAAGAAAGATTGGCATGTAGATAAAGATTTTCTAGGACGTCTTATTATACTAGGTCTTCCGATGGCATTGCAAAGTTCTATTATTTCTATAGGGGCAATGGTTCTTCAGTATGTAGTCAATGGATACGGAGCATTATATGTTGCAGCATATACCGCAGCGGTTAAGATTGTAGGTATAATTGAACAGCCTGGTTCCACCTTCGGATTTGCCATGGCAACGTACGCAGGACAAAATCTAGGTGCCAATAAATTTGAAAGAATACAATTGGGATTAAGGAAATGTATAAAAATATCTATGATTTCTTGTCTTGGCATAATGGCTATTGTATTCCTATTTGGCGAAAATTTTATTGCTTTAATAGTTTCAAAAGAAGAAACTGAAGTTATAGCCATTGCTAAAGAATATATACATATATCAGTTAGCATGTTATTTATATTGAATCTATTATTTATATATCGATCAGCACTACAAGGTTTTGGAAATACTGTAATACCTATGATCTCCGGCGCATTGGAACTCATAGCCAGAATTTCTCTAGCTATGTTTCTACCAAAGTTCTTGGGATTTACCGGTATATGCGTTGCCGAAGTTTCTGCTTGGCTAAGTGCAGATATATTATTGATACCTTCGTATTATAAGAATATGCATAGATTAAAAAATAAATATTCTTAAATAAAGGACAATAATTCTATATTGACTGTATTGTTAAAAGCATATACAATACAATTCGTACAGAGGAAAGAGGGAGTGTTAAATTTGTTCGACTATCATATTCATTCACAATATTCAATAGACGGTAAGATGA
Organism: Firmicutes bacterium UBA3920; assembly: GCA_002386065.1. Taxonomy (GTDB): domain Bacteria; phylum Bacillota; class Clostridia; order Caldicoprobacterales; family Xylanivirgaceae; genus UBA3920. The sequence continues at coordinate 22,966 of DGES01000015.1, read as the reverse complement.
CAATGGATGAAGCATGTAGGCAAGCAATAAAGTTAGGTCTTGATGAAATCGTATTTACTGATCATATTGATCTCGATTGGCCAGACAATAAAGCCCATTTTGATATGAATAACCTAGAACTCTATATAAAAAGTATAGAAACTATGCAAGAAAGATATGGGGATAGATTGATTATTAAGAAAGGTATGGAACTTGGTCTTCAACCTCATGCGTTAGATGAACTTAATCTAATTGTTGATACCTTTCCTGTAGATTTTTTAATAGCATCAGTACATGTGGTTGACGGTATGGATCCCTATTTAAAAGAATATTATTTAGATAAGACCAAAGAAGAAAGTTATATAAAATATTATGAACAGATATTAATGCTTATACAGAAATTTGACAATTTTGACGTATTAGGCCACTTAGATTATGTTAAAAGATATTCTCCTCTGGAGTGGGAAAAAGATGATTATCTATATGGTATTGATATAATAGATGAAATTTTTAAAGTTCTTATAGAAAAAGGAAAAGGAATTGAAGTAAATACATCTGGATATCGTCATATATCAGATTCCCCTATGCCCAATATAAAGATTGTAAAAAGATTTGTAGACATGGGTGGAAAGGTAATAACCATAGGTTCAGATGCTCACAGTTTAGATTGTTTAGCATATTGTTTTGACAGAGCTTTAAAGGAACTTAAAAGTGCAGGAATAGCAGAACTTACAAGATTTAGTAATCGAAAACCCCAAAATATAGCTATCTAATGTGGTTTTAAAGGACTGTAAAATACTATAAAATCGTAAACAAAAGCTGGTAAATAAAAATACCAGCTTTTCCCTATTCAACAGGTGTTAAAACATTCTCAGATTTCGACTCTCCTGTCTTATAATTCAAATTGCCTTCTAATTTTTCTAACTTCATTATAACATTAAGTATTGGTTTCAGTTTTTCATAAAATATCACTATGAGATCTCCGGCTATTGCACTTGATATGGCAAATTTTAGAGCATCTACTTCATTGTATATAATATATATCTGTTCATTGTCAATATTTGAAGATAGAGCACCTATCTTTAAAAGTTTTGCTACTTCTCCCCTTTGCCTACCTCTTAAATCGCTATCTTCTTTTATTATGATCCTATCAAATGTCCCTCCTGATATCTTCCCAATTTCTTTTATCACTTCATTTCCTCTATCACCAGGAACTCCTATTATACCTACAAGCCGAGTTGCTCCCATTTTTTTCACTGCATCTAACACTTTTAAATATCCATCAATATTATGGCCATAATCTATGATTACTCTAAAATTATATATGTTGAATATATTAAACCTTCCAGGATTTTGTATTTCATCGCTATAGAATGAATATACACCTTTCGCTATTATATCCATGGGTACTTTTAGAGCATACGTAGCGCTTACAGCCGCTAATGTATTTTCTACATTGTGTATAAGTTTACCTCCAAATGTTGCAGGTACTTTGGATATATAGATACTTTGCATAAGTTGTTCACCCACACCAATCGTTATTAGACCGTCCTTTATAAATACCGAAGTTCCTCCTTCGGCCAAATGTTTATGAATGAATATATTATTTGCATGAATTGAAAAATATATTATTTTTGATTTTATTATAGGTGCTGCCTTTATAACCATTGGATCGTCAGCATTCAATATGGCATATCCACTATCCTTTATAGCTTTTAATACTAAAGATTTTACATTAAGAAGATCTTCTAATGTATAGATACCATCTAGGCCAATATGATCTTCAGATATATTTGTAAGTATTCCTATATCGCTTATATCATATCCAAGACCTGAACGAACGAGACCCCCCCTTGCCGTTTCTAATACGGCTATATCTATATCTTTATTGGTGAGCAGTGTTTGTGCACTTAAAGGACCTGTAGTATCGCCTTCCATAATTAAACTGTCATCCACATATATACCCTCTGTGGTAGTCATTCCAACCTTATATCCATATACCTTTAATATATGACTTATCATGCGTACCGTTGTCGTTTTGCCATTTGTTCCAGTAACAGATATTATAGGAATAGAATATGGAGCACCTTTAGGATATAACATGTCTATAATATTTTTGCCTACATCTCTAGATTTTCCTATAGAAGGATATAGATGCATTCTAAGACCAGGAGCCGCATTTACTTCTATTACGGCACCTGTTTCTCTTCTTATTGGAGTCGATATATCTCTACAAGTAATATCTATTCCTGCTATATCCAAACCTACAACAGAAGCAGCCCGTATTGCTAGTTCAATATTATAAGGATGGATCACATCGGTACAATCTATTGCGATACCACCTGTGCTTAGATTGCTACCTGGTTTTAATAAAATCTTTGCACTTTTACTTGGAATACTAGTTAAATTATATCCTTGTTTTTTTAATATATCTATAGTTACATCATCAATTTTTATCTTAGTAAGAGGTTTTTCATGGCATTTACCTCTATTTTGTTTATTATTTTCCATATATATCAATTCTTCTATGCTATTTTCCCCATTTCCTACTACATAAGCAGGTAAACGTTGCGCTACTGCTGCCACTTTGTTGTCTATAACAAGAACCCTATAATCTTTACCTTTAATAAACTCTTCCACTATTACTGAATCATCAAACATTTTTGCATATTTAAATGCCTTTTCTATATCTCCCTTATCTCTTAAATTTGTGGATACACCTTTGCCTTGATTTCCCTTTTGTGGTTTTAAAACTACAGGTCTTCCTATATAGTCTACTATTGACATTGCTTCATATAAATTAGTACATACACCCCCATTTGGAACCGGAATACCAACATCGTCTAAGAGTTTTTTAGTAAGAAGTTTATCACAAGCAATATCTACTGCAACACAGCTTGTATTTTCAGTTATTGCAGCTTCTATTCTCTTAGCATATTTGCCATAACCTAACTGCAATATATTGCTATCATCTATCCTTGTAACTGGTATTCCCCTATCTATTGCCGCCTTTGCTATGGCTTTTGTACTAAGTCCTAAATCTGTTTCGATTGATTTGTCAATTAAATCTTCAAGTTCATAAGTGAAATCCAATTCTTTATTATATATTAATGCATCTAAGAGCTTTACTGCTAATTTACCTGCTTCTATTCCAGATACACTGTCTATAAATTCGTATATGATCGCATATACAGTTCCATCAATATGCATCACCTTACTAAAAGATATATCATCTCCTAAAATATTTAGAATTTCAATAATACAACATGCAATGACATGAGCTAAATATCTCTCTTTATAATGTTTTTTTACAGCGCTATCTGCATTCTCTATAAGATATGAATATCTATGGAGCTTGAGTCCAGGTAGATATTGCATTATTTTTTGATCGAATACTTGAATATTGTCAGTGGTAATATCAACATGATTATCAATATCTATTACTAATTTAATTACCCTAGTACAGCTATATACATTTCGCCCTTTAAAGACTTTAATCTCACATATCTTCAAATATATTACCTCCTGATTACAGGTTGTCTGTCAGTTAAATCATATTTAAACCCTGCCGGTAGGACATGCATTTTAATATTTGTAATACCTAATACCTGATCTGGTTCTAACTCAGATACATTAGTCATTGTACAGTCTATACCATCTAATATGGTAACACCATTAGAACCTATTACCTCTAAAATAGCATTAGGCATAACTATTATGCCAGTATCTTCATCTATTCCAATACCAATCATATGTGGATTTTGAGCGATAGCAATGAGTAGTCTTCCAATTCTTCCCCTTTGAGCAAAATGTTGATCTATTATCACTCCCTTTAAAAAACCTAAACCAGGTGCCATCTTTAAAGTACATTTTTTTGGTGCATCATCATCCTTGCCTGAAGTTATCATGGTTTCACTCATAGCGGAAGCGCCGGCGCTTGTACCGCATATCACCATACCCATTTCATATCTTTTTTGGATAATTTGCTGGCATTGCGTACCTCCCATAAGAGAGGTTATTCTAAGCTGATCCCCTCCAGTAAAAAAAAACACAAGATGCTTCATTAAGTATCTTTATATTATTTGGATCATTAGCATCTTTCCTATTTTCAATATTGACCATATTCACTTTCGATATATCCATCTTTTTAAAGAGCCCAGTATATATATTGCCATATTCTTTTGGTTTTTGAGTGGCTACTGTTACTATCGCTATATTGGCCTTATTACCACCAGAAAGCTCTGTGACCTTTTTTAAAATATCACATTTACCTGATTTATCTTCACCACCACCTATTATAACCAACCTACCTTTAATCTTCTCGTCCATATTATCCTCCTTAAAGAATATACATATATTTTTTCAAAAATCCAAATGTTTATACACAAAAATAGACCTTCGAATTCGAAGGTCTATTTTTTATAGCCAACCTTTGATATTTCTTCTTTTTTCTTATCTACTTCATCTATGGCATCCCGTATTTTTTGGCGTTTTCTCAATCCATCCATATAACTAATCCCTGCTACAATGGGCAAGAACAGATTTACTACTAAGGCTGGATGTGGCATAGAACTTTCTAGTGAATTAAATATTTTTATATAAGGAGATAACCATATTCTTAAAGTTACATCAAACCAATTGATTTTATTGGCATCCTGCCCATATAAAATAGCAGCTACATACAATATAATACCAGGAATAGTACATAAAAGGCCTGCTATAAATCCCTTATGTGGCTTATATTTTTCTGATTTAGCATCTTGTAAGCCATTATTACTCATATCGGCATATATCATAAACCAAAATATTGCTATAAATAGAATCCCTATAGACCACTGATATATCTGATTATCCTTAAGTATACCAAATAATGGGAGCATGAGAACAAACTGTACAATAGACATTACTGCATGTGTACTCAAAAGTTTCAATGATAGTTTTAAAATTGTCATATAAAATTACTCCTTTCATAGACCTAGTACTATATTACAATATATTTACTTAAAATGCTAGTATATCTAAACAACTATCTCCCACTAAATAAAGCTAAATATAATCTTATTAACGCAAATGATTTTTTAATACATATATTGCAGCTTGGGTTCTATCTGAAACATCAAGCTTTCTAAATATATTAGATACGTGATTCTTTACTGTTTTTTCACTTATATACAATTCATCAGCAATCTCTTTATTGTTCATGCCATCTGCAATAAGTAATAATACCTCTATTTCCCTAGGGGTGAGATCTGTTTCCTTTAAACCAAGATAATTTGGTAATATCTCATATGAAGAATTTCCGATAGCATATATCATGTCACTTGCCATACTGGGTTGAATATACATCTCTCCCCTATTGACCTCTCTTATGGCCTCTACTAGATTATCCGCTTCAGCGTCTTTCATAACATACCCATTTGCTCCAATAGCAACAGCTTCACGTAGATATTCTCTATCTTCATGTATCGTAAGAACGATTACATTAGATGGACATCCCTTCCCCCTCAGTTCCTTTATAGCAGATAAACCATTTTGAATAGGCATATTGATGTCCATCAAAATTACATCTGGTTCCAACTTTAAGGCCTGTTTTACTGCCTCTCTACCATTAGATGCTTGGGCAATTACTTCAATATCACTTTCAAGTTCTAATATCTGGGTCAGTCCCTTTCTGATAAGGGAATGATCATCAGCAATCATAACCTTTATCTTCTCCATATTATTCCTCCTCTGTTTCTATAGCATTATCCCCAACACATAAAGGGATCTCAAATTTAACAGCTGTGCCTTTACCTTGTTCTGTTTCTATATTTACTTTACCTTTAAGTAGCTCTGCCCTTTGCCTCATACTATATATACCAAATCCACTGTCATATTTTAAATTTTGTTTTGGTTTATTTGCTTCTTCTAAATCAAATCCAATACCATTGTCTTTTATTGTTCCGACTAATTTATTGTTTTCTATTGAAAGTTCTATGCTACATTTAGTTCCTTGAGAATGTTTTTTTATGTTATTCAATGCCTCTTGTATTATTCGAAAAGCTGCAACTTCTATTACCGGATCTATTTCTACCTCATTAGAATATAAATTTAATTTGACATTTATTTGAGTATCTCTTTGAAATTTTGCAGTATATTGTTCTAAAGTTGGTACCAAACCCAAATCATCTAGCGACATAGGTCTAAGATCAAATATTATTTCACGAAGTTCTTTTAAACTATCTCTAGCTAAATTTTTTAAGTCTTTTATTTCTTCTTTTGCCCTCTCTAGATCTATATCAAAGAGCTTTTCACATATTTCGCATTTAATTAATATGTTCGTAAGTGATTGAGCAGGACCATCATGTATATCCCGCGAGATTCGTTGCCTTTCTTCCTCTTGAGCTGTTATAACCCTTACACCAAGTATCTCCTTTTTTTGCAAATCCTCAAGGGTATTACCTATATTAAATAGTGCACCTGTTAAATATTCCATAGCCACTGCTACATGACTTGTAAGATATTCAGATCTTTCTATAATGTCTTTTATTTTGATTATCTGATGTTCTAAATCTGTACGTTGTAATATAAGCTGTCTTTCTTGTTCCCGTTTTAATGCTAATTTTATTTGAAGATCCTTAGTTGCCTCATAGGCGCCCTTAATATCGTCTTCACTATATATATTAAAATTTTTACTTACTAGCATGAGTTTTTTACGTCTTTCTAATTCCTTTTTCTCAAGCAGTTCTGTTTCTTTTATGATATGCTGGACTTTTTCTTGAATTAAATGCAATTTCGCTTTTAATTCCTTATATTCATTTTGTGCTTGTTCAGAGATTTCAAATATTTTTGCCTTACCTTCTTCAAGGGCATCTATAGTTTCTTTGACAATAGCATTTAACTGTGAAATATCTGGTATATTATTAGACATAGTGATTTCCTTCCTAAAAAACTGCCTCTGTTGAATTATATACGTATGTTTATGTACCTTTATAGTACATATATTAAAGATTAAATACAACTATTATAGACGATTTCGACATTAAAACATAAATTCCTCTTTTTTTCTTGCGAAAAGTAAGTTTTTTTACGAACTGTACTAGAATAATATTATATAAATATTCTATCTACTCTAGGTGAAATCCCAGTTAATATCTCATAGGAGATTGTACTACACAATCTCGCAATATCGTCGGCTGATATCTTTTCATTTCCTTGTTCCCCTATGAGTACTACATCATCTCCCTTTGATACATTATCTATATGGGTCACATCTATCATGGTTTGATCCATACATATACGCCCAACTATAGGAGCCATATGCCCCCTTACTAAGACATGTCCACAATTGCTAAGCAATCTATTATATCCATCTCCATATCCCACTGGTATCGTGGCAATTTTCATAGGCTTTGGGGCAATAAAGGTTCTTCCATAACTTATTGCATCACCTCTTTTTATTTCTTTTATATGTATAATCTTAGTATACCATTCTAATATAGGATGTATATTTACTCTTTCAATATCTACTTCATTTGATGGATAATAGCCATACATAGCTATACCTCCTCTGACCATATTAAAATAGGTATAAGGACAATCAATAATAGCTGCACTATTAGCTGCATGTATATATTTAAAATGCATATCATATGAACGACATATATCAAGCATTTTAGTAAAAGTCCTTAACTGCTTCATTGTATATGCCTTATCACTTTCATCTGATGTAGAAAAATGAGTAAATACACCTTGACAGTCTATATATGGCAAATCTTTAACTTCTTCCAAGAAATCTATTAACTCTCTATCATGCCTTATACCAATACGTCCCATTCCCGTATCTAACTTTATATGAACAGAAATAGGTTTATGATTTTTACATCCTAAATCATTTAACATATAAATTATATCTTTTGAATAAACTGTCTGCACCAGATCATATTTTACTACCAATTTTGCTCCGTCATAATCAATAGGGCCTAATACTAGAATAGGAGCCTTAATTCCTGCTTCTCTAAGCTCTGCTCCTTCTTCTGGTATGGCAACAGCTAGCCAATCAGCACCTGACTCAATGGCTTGTGTACTCACTTCCACTGCACCATGTCCGTATGCATTGGCCTTTACTACCGCCATATAACTCACATTAGGTCCTATAATATTTTTAAGTTCTTTTATATTTTTATCTAACCTATTTAAATCTATATAAGCTCTAGTTGATCGCATACTTTCACCTCTAGTTTATATAATATATCTATTATAACTCTTTTTTAAATTTTATTCATGAAAATTATGGATAATTGTAAATTGACATACTGTTTTATACTCAATAATATACATTTATCGTAATTATTTCTTACTAATCAGAAAAAAACCAGCCATATATGACTGGTTTTAATTCACTTTATATTATATATGTCCGCCTCTGATACTATCTTCACATCTGATTCTCTAAGTACATCTAATGCTTTTTTTGTATTTTCTACTCTAAAGAGTATAAGAGCATTCTCTGCTGGTCTTTTCACAAAAGAATACAGGTATTCTATACTTATATCATGATCTCTAAGTATTTTTAGCACTTCATTTAAGCCCCCAGGTTGGTCTTTTATTTCAACTGCAATTACTTCAGTAGTACTAACTGTATACCCATCTTTTTTGAGCTCCTCAACTGCGAGCGCCGGCGCATCCACTATCATACGCAAAATTCCAAAATTTGTAGTATCGGCAATAGAGATAGCACATATATCAATATTATTCTTAGCCAATACTTCCGTTACTCCTACGAGCCTACCCTTTTTATTCTCAACAAACACAGAGATCTGTTGTACTAACATGAAAAACACTCCTTTACATCTTTCTCTTGTCGATTACTCTCTTAGCCTTCCCCTGACTACGCTCTATTGTCCTAGGTTCTACTAATGTTACCTTTACACTTAACCCTAACGTACCCTGTATTTCTTTAGTTATCTTTCTATTTAATTCCTCTAACTTTCTAACTTCATCAGAGAATAGTTCTTCTGAAACTTCAACCCAAATTTCAAGGAAGTCCAAATTATCAATCCTATCTACTATAAGTAGATAATGGGGCTTAATATCTCCAATTTCCATGAGTACACTTTCTATTTGAGATGGAAATACATTTACACCTCTTATTATAAGCATATCATCGGTTCTACCTAGTAGTTTGTTCATCCTTACATGAGTCCTCCCACAACTACATGGTTCATAATTTAAAGATGTAATATCTCGTGTTCTATAGCGAATAACTGGTAGACCTTCCTTATTTATTGTAGTGAGAACTAATTCTCCAACTTTTCCTGCTTCTAGAGTTTCACCTGTATCAGGATCTACTACCTCCGGTATAAAATAATCTTCGGAGATATGAAGACCTGATTTACATTGACACTCACTTGCTACACCAGGTCCTATAACTTCACTTAATCCATATATATCTATTGCAGATATATTTAGTTTTTCCTCCAATTCCTTCCTCAAGGATTCGCTCCATGGCTCTGCACCAAATATCCCATTTGTAAGTTTTAACTCATCATGTCTTATACCCATTTCCTCTATGGTTTCAGCAAGATGTAACGCATAAGAAGGAGTACATGCAAGTACAGTAGTGCCAAAATCCCTCATGAGCATGGCTTGTCGCTTAGTATTACCTCCAGATATGGGGATAACTGATGCACCAATTCTTTCAGCACCATAATGCACCCCTAAACCTCCAGTAAAAAGGCCATAACCATAAGCCACCTGTATAACCGACTCCTTTGTCGTTCCTCCACAAGTAAGAGCTCTCGTCATAAGCTCTGACCAATTTACTATATCTTGTCTTGTATAGCCTACCACAGTTGGTTTACCTGTAGTGCCAGATGAAGCATGTATTCTAACTATTTCACTCAGTGGAACGGCAAAAAGCCCATAGGGATAATTATCTCTTAAATCTTGTTTTGTAGTAAATGGTAGGAGTGAGAGATCTTCTATACCTCGTATATCTTCCGGTACTAACCCCTTCTGTTGCATAAGACTCCTATAATAGGGAACATTATGATATACACGCCTTACCGTATCAATTAGACGTTGAGATTGGAGTTCTCTAAGTTCTTCCCTATCCATACATTCTATAGATTTATTCCAATACATATAATTAATCCACCTTTACATTAATAATTACCAAATTGATTGGTTATAACCTTCATTAAAGGCCTTTTTGTTTATTGCTATGGTTTTTGAAGGAACATTTGCCTCCACTGCAGCTAACCAGTTTTTAATTGGCATATCCAATTGTTTCGCCAATACGCCTAATAATACTGTGTTTAGAACTTTATCATTTCCCAAATTTCTAGCTATGTTTAAAGCATCTACTTCTATACATCTAAAGCTCCTTGATTTGATTTCATCCATCACATCTGTAGGATAATGAGCAGTACCTAGTATTACTGGTAATGGATCGATCCTCTGATTATTGACAATCATTGTTCCAGTATCTGATAGGTAGTGGGACCACCTCAGTGCCTCTAGTTTCTCAAAGGCTATTATTATATCTGCCGTACCTATTTCTATTAGGGGTGAAAACACCTTATTCCCATACTTAACATGGGTTACAACAGAACCTCCCCGTTGGGACATACCATGAACTTCAGACATCTTTACATCATATCCAAGATCCATAGCTAGATTTCCAATTATTCTACTTGCGAGCAAAGTTCCTTGCCCCCCTACTCCTACTATTAGTATATTCGTAGTTGCCATTTTAATCAACCAACCTTTCAATTGCATTAAATCTACATATATCAGCGCATAAACCACATCCGTTGCATAGTGTTTTGTCTATAGATAGGGTCTTTCCATCTCTAGTTATTGCAGGGCATGCTAGACCCATACATATATTACAATGTCTGCATTTATTTTGATCAATTGTAAATGGTTTCTCTTTTTTCTTTGTTAATAAAGCACATGGCCGACTAAATATAATGACAGAGGGTTCTTGCCTTTTTGTCTCTTCCATCAAAACTTCTTCCACTTTAGCTATATCGTAAGGGTCTACAACTTTTATATTTTTAATACCTATGGCCGATATGAGTTCTACTAAATTAAGCACCGGCGCTGGTTCACCCTTTATAGTCTTGCCAGTAGCTGGGTGATCTTGATGTCCTGTCATGCCAGTAGTAGAATTGTCTAATATGACCACCGTTGATATTCCCTTATTATAGACAATATCTATAAGTCCTGTTATGCCTGAATGGATAAAAGTTGAGTCACCTATTACTCCAATCCATTTCTCTGTCTCTTTTCTACCACGTGTCTTTTCTATCCCATGAACCATTCCTATACTTGCACCCATACATATACACGTATCTATACCTTCCAATGGTGGAAGTGCACCAAGAGTATAACAACCTATATCTCCAGTTGCGTGTAACTTTAGCTTTTTAAGTGCATAATATACACCTCTATGAGGACATCCAGGACATAGAACAGGTGGTCTTCCAGGAACAGCAGCCGGAGATTTTTTGTTAAGTTCTTTACCCGTAAGTTTAGAATATATGATATTCCCACTCAATTCTCCTTGTATTGAAAAAAGACCATCACTAGCTATTTCTATACCCATACTCTTTACATGCTCTTCTATAAAAGGTTCTAACTCTTCTATTACGTATAATTTATCAACGGTAGATGCAAATTCTCTTATAAGCTTATCGGGCAAAGGATATACCATACCTAATTTTAATATGGATGCATTAGGTAAAACTTCTTTGACATACTGGTATGATATACCACTGGTTATAATGCCCACACTCCTATCGTTTGTTTCAACCTCATTTATTGACATACTATTTGAATCATCCGCCAAGTTATTCATCCTATCTTCTACTATAATGTGCCTGGCCTTGGCCATTCCAGGCATCATTACATATTTGGAAATGTCCTTTTTATACTCTTTAAGCTTCTGCCCTTGTGGTTCACATAGCTCCACAATACTCTGTGAATGGGATACCCGCGTAGTCATTCGTATTATAACCGGAGTATCATATTTTTCACTTAGCTCAAAAGCAAATATTACAAAGTCTTTAGCTTCTTGACTATCTGATGGTTCTAATATGGGTATATTAGCAGCTTTTCCATAATATCGTGTATTTTGTTCGTTTTGTGAGCTATGCATACCTGGATCATCTGCTACAACTATAACTAGTCCTGCATTTACTCCTGTGTATGCCACTGTAAACAGGGGATCAGCCGCCACATTTAAACCTACATGTTTCATAGATACAATTGTACGGCCGCCACTTATAGCAGAACCGATTGCCACCTCAAGGGCAACTTTTTCATTAGGTGACCATTCGGCATATATATTATCGTATTTGGCTATACATTCTGTTATTTCGGTACTAGGGGTACCTGGGTATGCGGTAGCAACTTTAACACCTGCCTCATACGCTCCCCTAGCTATAGCTTCATTACCTAACAATAATTCTTTCAATATTCTCCCTCCGATAATCCATCAATTATTTTTATTACGCATATCTATTACTCTCTTAGCCTTGCCTTCGAATCTCTTCAATGTATGTGGCTCAACTAAATTCACCTTTGCATCAATCTGCAAAATTGTCTTAAGCTTTTGACGTATCTTATTTTCAAGTGCCTCTAAAGCACTAAATTTATCAAGAAGTCTTGCATCAGAGACCTCTATGTTGATCTCTAATACGTCAAGATATTTTTCCCGTCGAATTACTATTTCATAGTGAGGACCTACCTCGTCAATGCTCATCAATACACTCTCTATCTGAGAAGGAAATACATTTACTCCCTTTATAATAAGCATATCATCGGTACGTCCTTGAACTTTCGACATCCTAACCAATGTCCGTCCACATGGACATGGCTCATAATTTAAAGATGTTATATCTCGAGTTCTATATCTGAGAATAGGAAGTCCTTCCTTGGTAATAGTTGTAAGAACCAGTTCCCCTTCTTCACCTGGAGGTAAAGTCTCACCTGTTTTAGGATCTATTATTTCTGGTATAAAATGATCTTCTGCTATATGCATTCCACAACGCATATGACAATCTCCTGATATTCCAGGACCCATTATCTCACTAAGTCCATAATTTTCCGTTGCAAGAATTCCCCATTTTTTCTCTAGCTCTTTTAACATCTCTTCTGTAGAACCTTCGGAACCAAAAAGACCTATCCTGAGATTTAATTTCCGTGGTTCTATTCCAAGACTTTCTGCCACTTCCGCCATATACATGGCATAAGATGGTGTGCTAACCAATACCGTAGAACCGAAATCTTTCATCAACATTATTTGTCGTTCTGTATTACCTGTAGAAATTGGTACTACAGTTGCACCCAACCTTTCTAGTCCATAGTGAAGACCAAAGGCACCTGTAAATAATCCATATCCAAAGGAAATTTGGGCTATATCATTTTCACTTACACCCGTCTCTACAACCATTCTAGCCACAAGTTCAGACCATATTTTTAAATCTTTCTTTGTATATCCTACAACCGTAGGTTTACCAGTAGTTCCCGATGAAGCATGGAGTCGCACAATTCTATTTATCGGTACTGCAAACATCCCATACGGATAGTTTGCCCGTAAATCATCTTTAACAGTAAAAGGAATTTTTTCTATATCTTTTAATGTACGTATGTGCTCTGGTTTAAGACCAATTTCATCGAATCTTTTTCTATAAAAGGGAACTCTTTCATATACCCTACTTACTGTGTTTTGCAAACGCTCCAATTGGAGCCTTTGTATTTGTTCTCTTGGCATACATTCCAAATCTTTTGCCCAAAACATTTATAAAGCATCCTTTCTCTATATTATTGTTATCTGCTTGAATAAATAATTTAAAAAAATTTCTACTAGATAACTTTAAAATTTGGCAGCTATGGTGAAATTATAGAAAGGATATGCTATACTACCATCCTTCCGTGCTACAATAATGATGAGCAAAAATCATTCCATACTACCTTAATGATGATTATAAAGCATTTTGGGAAAAAAATAAACCCTTTATGCAAAAATATACATAAAGAGTTCATTATAATTAGTCAAATTTATTTACACAGCCACATGCATCAGCAATGTAGTTGTTATCCATGCCAGGTACACTGAAAAACCACTAGAAACGTTGATTTCTAGCGGCTTGTCTTGGTGGGCCATCAGGGATTCGAACCCGGGACGCCCTGATTAAGAGTCAGGTGCTCTGCCAACTGAGCTAATGGCCCATATATTACAATTTTATGGTGCGCCCAGAAGGATTCGAACCTTCGACCTCCAGATTCGAAGTCTGTCACTCTATCCAGCTGAGCTATGGGCGCCTATTTGGAACCCTAAATAGGATACTCTACATAAAATGGAGCGGAAGACGGGATTCGAACCCGCGACATTCGCCTTGGCAAGGCGACGCTCTACCACTGAGCCACTCCCGCACATTTTATAGAAATAATTTTGGTGCGGGCGAAGAGAATCGAACTCCCACGCCTTGCGGCACTAGATCCTAAGTCTAGCGCGTCTGCCAGTTCCGCCACGCCCGCACTATTGGTGACCCATCGGCGATTCGAACGCCGGACCCCTTGATTAAAAGTCAAGTGCTCTACCGACTGAGCTAATGGGTCGCATTCTTATGATTATGGCTGGGGCGGCAGGACTCGAACCTACGAATGCGGGAGTCAAAGTCCCGTGCCTTACCTCCTTGGCTACGCCCCAACACAATGGGGTGGGTAATGGGATTCGAACCCACGACCTCCAGAGCCACAATCTGGCGCTCTAACCAACTGAACTATACCCACCACAAATATCATAATCAGTGGCGCGCCTGAAGGGATTTGAACCCCTGGCCTACGGATTAGAAGTCCGTTGCTCTATCCTACTGAGCTACAGGCGCATAATGGAGCGGGTGATGGGAATCGAACCCACACAACCAGCTTGGAAGGCTGGTATTCTACCATTGAATTACACCCGCACATTTCTTGCGCCGACATTATTGAATTATACAACAAAAGCTTCAGTCTGTCAACTATTATTTTAAAAGATTTTTTCGCAACGTCAAGCATAGAATAGTATAGCCTAATATATACTATAGGTCAACCTAATCAATAGATTATTATATGCAATTAATCGCATTTATTCTTCATTATGCTCGTAAAAGATAGCTTTTATCTATGTTTTATACGTTTATAAGTTTTTTATATAATGAATGACAAGTTGCACATCCTTCATAGAATTCAATGCTTTCCTAAGCGATAATTGTCGTCCATGAGTATCACTTAAAACTCCTATGTACATAATATCCTCCAAATTTATACATGTTACGTTTAAACTAAATTTTATTGTGTACTTACAAATAACTACAATCTACACAAGAGCTTAGCTCTCTTTATATATATCCTCCAAGAGACTTTTCAATTGTCTTAATGCCTTTCCTCTATGGCTTAATTTATTTTTCTTATCTGGTTCCAATTGGGCAAAAGTTGTCCCCTTATCATCTATTACAAATATGGGATCATAGCCAAACCCTCCACTTCCTCTAGGCGTAAAGCCGATCCTTCCTTTGCATATCCCCTCTGACTTTAATATACGGCCATTGGGATACGCCATAACAATTGAACATCTGAAGACAGCATGTCTAGATTCTTTAGGTACGCCCTTGAGTGCATTTAATAATTTTGCAATATTTTCTTCATCAGTGGCATCGCTACCTGCATATCTCGCTGAGCATACCCCTGGTTGTCCATTTAAGTAATAAACCTCTAATCCTGAATCATCAGCTATAGTTATTTCACCTGTATGTTTCATGGTTTCAATAGCTTTTTTGAAAGCATTACCTTCAAAGGTAGGTTGATCTTCTTCTACATATATATCATAACCTATTTCATCTAAGGAAACTATTTCAAAGGGTATATCCTTTAGTATTTCCCGTATTTCTCTCACTTTTCCTTTATTATGGGTTGCAACTACTATCCTATCCATCTCTATGCTTCACCACCATAACTATAGATTATTATTAAATAGATGACTATTTTTAGTAAATTTATAATTAAATAAAAAAATAAAGTATAAACTATAATAAAAATCATCTTAACATTTATATTATATACCCCATTGAAGTTTCTTGTCATGACTAATTATAATTTTAACATAGCTAAACACAAATTCAAACGTCTAAACCATAGTAAATTTACACAAAATCCAAAAGAAATAAATGAGAAAGTATATTTCCAATAAATACCGTTTTGAGGCTGAAAGATAAACCTACTTTAGTTAAATTACAGTAGCGGAGCCCTCTTTGGTCTATTACAATTATATGCTAATATCTCAAGGGCTCCAACAAAACACAAATTAAATCTTTCTACATCTAATTATAGACACTGAGAAAATCTTATACCTTCCAGCAAGGACAAAATATCTGTATAGAATATTTCTAAAAAAATCCGTCATTTAACATTACAACCTAGGAAAATTAGAATTTTGTCAATACTCATTGACAAAAGTAGATACCGTCACCCCTTCTGGTGTGTAGTTTTCTCCTTCTACTAATATATTCACTTTCTCCACAGTAGGAAATTGCTTTGCCGTCATGCATATTGCTCTAATTACAATCTCTTCATTATTGCTATAACTTGATAAATTTTTAAACTCGCTACTGAAATTAATACTAGCTATACCATCTTCTATCTGTACTCCTAACAATTTTGTGCCAAGTGGTATATCAAAATCAAGTCCACTCTCTGGTTTAGGGCCCTTTATGAGTTCTTCAATAGCTTTTTCTAAGGTAGGACTATCATGGGCAATAATTCTAGTTATAGGAACTAAGTAACTATATTGGCTACTAGTTCTATTGTGATAAAAAACAGTTACTACCCCTCCATCTATTCTATCGGTAGTACCTAATTCCAAATTAAGATTTTGTGGCTCCAAAGGTCTACTAACATCTGTACCATATTTTAAAGAATCTATTATCTCACCATCAAATAAAAATTGAACTCTCTCAATAGCTGGAAACTCACATAATGTCATCACTATGCCTTGTACCATGTTGTTTTCCTCAACTGCATTATCTAGTTTCATAACCTCTTTACTAAGATCCAATTTTGCTAATCCGTTTTGTATGGAAAGACCATTTATCTTAGCAGTTGCCGGTAAAACAGGTTTTAAACCCATCGCCATAAAATCCATTTGTTGTTCTTGAGTATCTTTCATCATGTTAAGGGCAGCCTTTGCTATTCCTTCTTCCCATGGTATTTTCCTGACAACTGGAACAAGATATCCATTGTCATCTTGATAATAGAGCAAAGTCTCTCTAATTTCTATATCTATCTCTTCATCCTCTTCATCGCCGTGCATCATCAACTCATCTCCATTTTTCATATTAGTTAGATCCGACATATCCACATCACTGTCAGTCTTATCATTCTTCTTTGATAAGACACAGCCTGTCATAGTAGTTATAAGCATTAGGCATAATATGAGATATACCATATATTTCTTATATGACATAAACTTTTCCCCCTTACTTCTTCTCTGATATTATCTATATTAATTATTTTTCAATAGTATGTATTTGAAAATAATTAATATATGATTAAAATTTTGCTTTATAGTATAATAAAGAATAGGAGGTGTGGATATGGCATTTGATGGTATAATGCTATCTAGTATAATAAAAGAATTACAATCGAAGATTATAGGAGGAAGAATTGACAGAATATATCAACCTGAAAGAGATGAAATCCACATATATATCCGAGCTAATAGACAAAATTATATTCTACTTATGTCAGCTAGTCCTAATTTTCCACGAATGCATCTAACAGAACACACAAAAGCGAATCCAGATGTACCACCTATGTTTTGTATGGTACTACGTAAGCATTTAATAAATGGCAGGATAATTGATATAGAACAACCGAGGTTTGACAGAATATGCCATATAAAAATCGAAAGTATAGATGAATTGGGTGATATATCAATAAAAACATTGGCTATTGAAATAATGGGGCGCCATAGTAATATAATACTCTTTAATAACGATGATAAAATAATTGATAGTATAAAACATATTCCCGACACAGTAAGTAGCATTAGACAAGTTTTACCAGGTAAAAATTATATACTCCCTCCTGGTAACAAAAAGCAAAATCCCCTACTAGAAAAAGGAGAAAGACTAAAACAACTTCTCTTAGAAGTAAGACGAGACGACTTTTCCACGACAATATTCAAAAATTTCATGGGAATATCAAAACTTTCTGCAAATGAAATAGTATATAGAGCATTAAAGAATGCCAATGGAAAACTCAATTTTGAAAAGCAAACAGAGATGGTTTGTAAATCTTTTATAGAGTTTTTTTCCCAGGTTAAAGAACAGAACTTTGTACCTACTATATTAAAAGATGAAGAGGGTGAATATATAGATATTCTTCCGTTTATATATGAACAATTCCCTCTCTATCTACAAGAGCATTATGAAAGTCCATCTAAAGTTGTAGATATATATTATCTTGAAAAGGATAGAACTGATAGAATAAAACAGCACTCTTCTTTCTTGTATAAATTATTAAAAAAAGAATTAGCACATAATGAACAAAAGTTAAGAATACAAAGAGAAGAACTGGAAAAAGCAAAAGATGCTGAAAAGTATAGATTATGGGGTGAACTTATAATTGCAAATATCTATAAAATTCCTGAAGGTACCTCTAAGATAAACCTTATAAATTATTATGATCCTACTGGAGCTGAAGAAGAAATCTCCCTTGACCCTAATAAAACTCCTGCACAAAATGCAGATATCTATTTTAAGAGATATACTAAACTTAAAAATGCACAAAAGCAACTGTCAAAACAGATAATAGAAACAGAAAATGAAATAAAATATATTGAAAGTCTAATTGAAAATCTAAGTAACTGTACTGAAGAAATAGAGATTGAAGAAATAAAGGAAGAACTCATAGAAGAAGGATATATAAAAAAGTCCAATCGAAAAAAAACTAAGAAAAAAAAGAAAGACAGATATTCTAAGCCCTATCACTATTTATCTAGCGATGGATACGATATATATGTAGGGAAAAATAATAGACAAAATGATTATCTTACACAAAAAATAGCCAATAGCAATGATATATGGCTTCATGTAAAGGATATACCTGGCTCACATGTTATAATTAGAACACAGGGAAAGAAAATCCCCGATTCAACTTTAAAAGAAGGTGCTATACTTGCTGCATATTATAGTAAGGGGAAAAACTCCAGTAATGTAGCAGTTGATTATTGTCTAAAACGACATGTTAAAAAACCCTCAGGAGCAAAACCAGGAATGGTTATATATGATAACTATAGTACTTTGTACGTGACACCAAAAAAAGAGTTCATAAAATCTTTAAAGATAATGCAATAGGCGTTATTACAGGCTATCTACTTAAATGGGGCTGCCAGCCCCATTTAAGTAGATTTATATTTTTCTGCTCCCCATCTTTACAAGAGGAATATCAGCTCTACAAAGAGGACATTCATGAGGATTATAGGATTTGACATCCATAGCCAATGCAGGAACAAATGATGTTTCAAAATCTATCGTACCATTACTCCTATCAACAAGACATGCAACTCCTTGTATGTTAGAATCTAGTTCTCTTACAAGATCCATTACCTCTCTAACCGAACCACCAGTTGTAACTACATCTTCTACTATTAGTACATTTGAACCTTTAGGTAGATTAAAGCCTCTACGAAATGTCATTTTTCCATCTTCCCGCTCAGCAAATAATGATTTTACACCTAATTGACGTGCCATCTCATAAGAAAGTATTATACCTCCTATGGCAGGTCCAACTACATAGTCTATATTTTTATTTTTAAATTGTCCTGCTAAAAGCTTTACTATCTCTTCCGTATAATCTGGATATTGAGTAATTTTTGCACATTGAATATATTTATCACTATGTCTTCCGGAGGTAAGTAAAAAATGTCCATCCATGAGCACTTCTGTTTCCTTGAATATATTTATCACTATATCTTTATCTATCATATTTAACCCTCTCTTCTATATTTTTAAAGTTCCAATTAACTCATCTATATCTTCAATATCATTTTTTATCATATATGCCGTAAGTTCCTCTAAAATATCTATACATGCCGTTGGAGATACTAGATTTGCAGTACCCACACCTACACCTGTAGCACCAGCAAGTAAAAACTCTACCACATCCGTTCCCTTCATCGCACCTCCCATGCCTATTATAGGAATATCTACTGTGTTTTTAACCTCCCATACCATTCTCAAAGCAACAGGTTTTATTGCAGGTCCAGACAGTCCCCCTGTTATATTGGCAAGTATGGGTTTCCTTCTATTTATATCGATGGCCATACCGATGAGTGTATTTATGAGGGATAAACCATTGCAGCCAGCTTCAGCTGCAGCTTTAGCTGTTTCCTTTATATCAGATGTATTAGGGGTTAATTTCACTACTAGTGGTTGTGTTGAACTTTTTTTAACAGCCTTTGTTACCTCATATACCATATCTGGATGAGCACCAAATGCAAGTCCGCCTTCCTTTACGTTTGGACATGATATGTTTAATTCTATTAGATCTATGGGATATTTGCTGAGCTTTTCGGCTATTTTACAATATTCATCTATGGTAGTTCCATTTATATTTACTATAATACCCGTATCGTATGTAAGCAGCCTTGGTAGCTCAACCTCTAAAAAGTAATCTACACCTGGATTTTGAAGACCGACACTGTTTAGAATCCCGGACGGTGTTTCTGCAATTCTAGGTGGAGGATTTCCAACTTTAGGCTGCAACGTAATCCCTGTGACAGTTATACCTCCTATACGATTTATATCTATATAATTTGAAAATTCTCTACCAAATCCAAATGTACCTGAAGCTGCTATTATGGGATTTTTAAATTGAACTCCACATATATTAACAGCTAAATTGGGCATTCTCATCTAGTATCACCTCATCACCTAAAAATACAGGTCCATCAGAACATACCTTTTTGTATTCAAATCCGTCTTTTGCTTTTACCTTGCAAGAACAAACCATACAAGCACCTATGCCACATCCCATTCGTTCCTCCAAAGATATTTGACAGGGAATATTGCGAGTACTTGCAATATTTTGAACTTCCCTAAGCATAGGGATGGGACCACATGCTATTATGAGTTGTGGAGATATATCATCTATCTCTCTCTTTACTATTTCAGTTATAACTCCCTTTTCACCTTGACTTCCATCATCAGTTGTAAGATAGAGTCTCTCCGATGCTCTTTCAAATTCCATGAGTTGATATATG
>DGES01000015.1:0-1389 GCA_002386065.1 Firmicutes bacterium UBA3920 | reverse complement strand
TTCAAATTCGAAAGTATCGTTGTTCCTGTGCCTACTACTTGATATACAATATACACTACATTATTCTTCTTATCTACACTGTTTATACTTATAGGACGCCTTAAGAGCAGAGAATTATCATAGGGTATCTCTATATGGATAAATTGCCCAGGCTTACCCGTGTTTGCAATATACTTACTCTCAATAGCCATAATATATATATCGGTGGCAATGCTATAGTTAAATATAATATTGCATATCTGAGATTCTGCCATTATAACTCCTCCAATTCTATTATTTCTCCATTCCATATATCTGCTCCTTTAATATGTCGTCTCAATGAATCTAAAAAAGCTTTAGCGGTATCAAGTGAAGTAAAACATGGAATTGAATATTCTACTGCTCGTCTTCGTATCTGAAACCCATCCCTTTGAGGCATTCTGCCCTTAGTAGGCGTATTTATTATGATATCTATTTTTCCTTCATTTAAATAATCTTCTATATTAGGAGATTCCTCTCTAAGCTTAGAGATTGTATTGGCTGCTATATAATTTGACCTAAGTACATGGGCAGTTCCTTCTGTAGCCAATATCTCATATCCTAATTCTTCAAAGCCAGAAGCTATTGGTATTACTTCTTGTTTATCATGATCAGCAACTGTAATAAGTACAGTCCCCTTTTCTTTAAATCTATACCCGGCAGATATAAGACCTTTATATAAAGCAATTGAAAAACTTCTTCCTAAACCTAATACTTCACCTGTAGATTTCATCTCTGGCCCAAGACTAACTTCAACCTGAGGTAGTTTTTCAAATGAAAAGACTGGTACCTTCACGGCAACTATGTCTCGCGCCGGCGCTAAGCCTATTCCATATCCCATATCTATAAGCTTTTCTCCCAACATAGCTCTAGTAGCTAAAGCCACCATGGGAATACCTGTAACTTTACTTAAAAAGGGAACTGTTCGGCTAGACCTTGGATTTACTTCTATTACATATAATTCATCTTCATAATATACAAATTGGATATTTATAAGTCCCTTCACATTAAGTGAAATAGCAAGCTGTTTAGTATATTCTATTATCTTCTCTACTATGTCCTGTGAAAGTGTCTGAGGTGGATATACTGATATAGAATCTCCAGAATGAACTCCAGCCCTTTCTATATGTTCCATTATACCTGGTATAAGTATATCTTCACCATCGCAAACTGCATCTACCTCAATTTCCTTTCCTAACAAATATTTGTCTATTAACACTGGGTGTTCCTGTTTAGTGCGAGTAATTATATTCATATACTCTACAATATCATCGCTATTATAGGCAATCTCCATACCTTGTCCTCCTAATACATATGAAGGTCTTACAAGAACTGGATAGCCCAATTTTTCCGCACCAGCCACAGCCTTTT
>DGES01000098.1:511-5843 GCA_002386065.1 Firmicutes bacterium UBA3920 | reverse complement strand
AAAATATAAAGTTTGTCTATATAAATTTTATATTTTTTTATCCCTATAAGACATATTTTTTTGAGATATTATAAAAAATAACTTCAAAGGAAACCATAACTTCACTTTCAAGCGCTAAAAAAAAACTAAAAAACTTTATAAATAGGGGAACTTAATTGAATATAAAGAATTCTAGTTTAACTATAAAAAACCCCTATTTGTATTTACAAACAATTAGTTCTATAATTATATATATGATAAATTTTAGTATTCTAGGAGGTTTAAATTATGAACATATCAGAAGTAACGCAAGATATATATAAATTATCGGTAAACATAGATGATATTTTATTTGAAGGCCTTTGGAAAATCCCCAGTGGTGTATCGATGAACTCCTATATTATCAAGGGAGAAAAAACAGCTATAATCGATGGTGTAGGTGGATGGGATGGAGTACCTGAGTCCCTATTTGAACTATTAGAAGAACTCCAAATCGATCCTGCATCCATTGAATATCTAATAATCAATCATATGGAGCCCGACCATTCTGGTTGGATAGAAGCTTTTAAGAAGCTCAATCCAAATTTCACAATAATATGTAGTCAAAAATCCGCAGATCTCTTAAATGCTTTTTATAATCACACTGAGAATATATTAATAGCTAATGATAACTTTACCTTAGACCTTGGAAATGGTCATGTATTAAAATTTGCTGAAATACCTAATGTTCACTGGCCAGATACTATAACTACTTTCGATACTTTGACAGGAACTCTATTTTCCTGTGATGCATTTGGCTCCTTTGGCAAAGTTGATGAACGCGGCTATGATGATATGTTAACCCAAGAAGAAATAGACTTTTTTGAAAGAGAGGCAGTGAGATACTATGCCAATATAGTGGCAGCCTTTTCTCTACCTGTAAAAAAAGCTATTGAAAAATGTTCTACCCTGCCAATAAAGATCATAGCTCCTGGTCATGGAATAGTTTGGAGAGAAAATCCTAAAAAAATAATAGAAGACTATGTCAGATACGCCTCTTATCAGCAAGGACCTGCTAAGGAAGAGATAACTCTCATTTGGGGTTCCATGTATGGTATGACTAAAAAGGCTGTAGACCATGCAATTGATGTACTTAAAAAGGAAGGTATTAAAGTTCATATTCACAGAGTTCCTGAAACAGATTGGGGCACCGTATTAACCTCTGTTTGGACTTCTACAGGTGTAGTAATAGCTGCACCAACCTATGAATATAAACTGTTTCCACCTATGGCAGCAGTATTAGATGAAATAGGCAAAAAAAGAGCAGTCAATAGAAAGGCATTTAGTTTTGGCTCCTATGGATGGTCTGGCGGAGCTCAAAGAGAATTAAATGCCATAATGGAAAAGAATCGTACAAATTGGGATTTCCTCGAACCAGTAGAGTTTAATGGGGCTCCTAGAGAAGAAGATTTAGAATTAATCACTGAAAGATTGCAGGAGCTAGTAAGACAAGTAAGGAAAGCGGTCAATAATTAAATACTTCCCTTTTGATAAAGTCGCATTAAAGTTGGGCTATTGGATTCTTCCCCATTAGCCCTTTTTATATCAATTAATTTCAGACTAGATAATATTTTTGAGTTTCCGCAAAAAATAACGCATATTTATACAAAGCCCATGAACCATACTGACTTGTAATGTTTTTTACTGTTTACATATTAAACGCTACAGTCAGTGTTTTATCTATGATTCAGAAAAAACGCAGAAACTCAGAGATAATATTATCTTTTAAAAAGATACAAGAATGGTATAATGCCTTTTGTAAATAATAAAGATGGAGTTGATATAAAAAATGTCAAAGATAAAATACTTAGTCCATGCAGCTATAATCGCCGCAATATATGTGGTTATTACGATCATATTTGCCCCTATATCGTATGGACAAATTCAAGTAAGAATTTCTGAAGCACTAACTGTGCTTCCATACTTTACCCCAGCTGCTATACCTGGGCTTTTTATAGGTTGTTTAATAGCAAATATATATGGAGGAACTGGTATTATAGATATAGTCTTTGGTAGTCTTGCTACTTTAATTGCTGCTTTTTTATCATCCAAGATGCCAAAGAAATATCTAGTACCCCTTCCCCCAATAGTTATTAATGCAGTGGTTATAGGTCTTATATTAAACTATGCCCTAGGTGTACCTATTCTTATAACAATGGTGTGGGTAGGTCTCGGTCAATTAATATCTTGTTATGGTATAGGCTATCCACTAATGCTCATACTTGAAAAATATGAAAACAAGATATTTAATTGATTTTATTAGAAGGCTCTATAAGTATCCTCATGGAATTTAATACAGCAATCACTGTAACACCCACATCCGCAAATACTGCCTGCCACATAGTGGCAAATCCCAAAGCACCAAGTATGAGAACAAACACCTTAACTCCAATAGCAAATATTATATTTTGCATGACTATCCTCCGTGTCTTTCTCGCCACTTCTATGGCATCGGTTAGCTTTGACACCTGATCTGTCATAAGCACTACATCTGCTGCCTCTATGGCAGCATCGGCTCCCAACCCTCCCATTGCCACGCCTACTTTAGCTCTGGCAATCGCTGGAGAGTCATTTATACCATCTCCAATGAATGCAATTATCCCATTATCTTGTAACTCTGTCTCCATAGCCTCTAGCTTTTCTAACTTCTCGTTGGGTAATAAACTTGCATATACCTTATCTATACCGAGTTTATCCCCTACCTTTTGGGCTATCGATTCATTGTCTCCTGTTAGCATTATAGTCTCACTAATGCCCATATCCTTCAACTTTTTAATTGCATATTTAGAGTCCTCTTTTACTACATCAGCAAGCTCTATATATCCCACATATTTCCCATCTACTGCTACATAAACCACAGTTCCCTCTATATTATCTATATTAGGCTCTATATTGGAAATTCCTTCTCTATTCATAAGTTCCATATTTCCTGTAAGTATCTCCCTACCAGCAACATTGGCTTTAATACCTAAACCCGCAATTTCCTCATAGGAATTTATTTGGGATCTATCTATATCCTTGCCATAAGCATCTCTTATAGACTGGGCTATGGGATGATTAGATAGTGCTTCACCATAGACTGCATATTTTATAAGTTCTTCTGCTGTAATATCTTCAGCTGGAACACAATTTACAACCTCAAATGAACCCTTTGTAAGGGTGCCTGTCTTATCAAATACTACTGTATTCACATTGTTTAAGGCCTCTAGATAATTGCCACCTTTTATAAGTATACCCTTCTTTGAAGCAGAACCTAATCCTGCAAAAAAACTTAGAGGTATGGAGACTACCATTGCACAAGGACACGATATAACTAAAAATACAAGTGCCCTATATATCCATTTTGAAAAATCCATATCACCTGTTATTATCGGTATTAGTGTAGCCATGAAAAATGCTATACCAACTACTATCGGTGTATAATAAGCGGCAAACCTTGTTATAAACTGTTCAGTCGGAGCCTTCTTAGTAGATGCATTCTGCATGAGCTCAATTATCTTAGAAGCTGCAGATTTACTAAATTCCTCCCTAACTTCTACAGTCAAAGCACCACCACTGTTTACAAAACCTGACAATACCTCATCGCCGGCTTCTACAGCCCTTGGCATAAACTCACCTGTGAGTGCAGAAGTGTCCACATGGGAAATACCGCTTACTACTACACCATCTAACGGAATCTTTTCTCCAGGTTTTATAACTATTGTATCTCCAATAGAAACATCTTCTGCTGCAACTCGCTTTACAATACCATCTACTATTAGATTTGCCTCATCTGGCCTTATGTCCATAAGAGATTGAATAGATCTCATAGAACGATCTACAGCTAAATCTTGAAAATATTCGCCTATTCTATAGAATATCATCACAGCCGCACCTTCTGCGTATTCTCCTACTACAAAAGCACCAATAGTGGCTATAGACATTAAAAAGTTCTCGTCAAATATCTTCCCTTTCGATATATTTCTAATTGCCGTCAATATAACATTTCCTCCAGCTACTATATAACTTGTTAAAAATAATATAAGCTCTATCTCTTTAGGCAATCTTAATATAAGTCCTAATATGAATAAAAGTCCCGCTATAGCAATCATTATATTATCTTTCTTAGAGCGTTCATGATCATGGCAATGACCTGTACTACAATTACAAGAATGTCCTTCTACACATGTTCGATCATATGCCTCTGCGTTGTTTTTTATATCCATACAACATCTCCTTTCCCCTATTTTATCTCGTTTATATGCTCAAGTCCCTTTCTAAATATCTCTGTTATATGTTCATCATCATGGGAATAATATATTACCCTTCCTTCCCTCCTATATTTCACAAGTCGCATCTGCCTTAATATCTTCAATTGGTGGGATACAGCCGATTGACTAGTTCCTAGTACAGCTGCAATGTCACATACACACATCTCTGATATAGATAGGGCATATAGAATTTTAAGTCTGGTACTATCACCAAATACTTTAAAAAACTCTGCCAGTTCCTCCATTTTCTCTGGCTCCATCATCTTGTCAGATACACTATCCACCACATCTCTATGTATTACATTGCACTTTATATTTTCAATATCATCATGTTTAGACAATTTGTGTAACCCTCCTCCTAATCGTTTGAACAAATGTTCATATGTTCAATTATAATTATATACCCTTTGTCTTTTATTTTCAATACATTTCCTTAAAATTTTTTATATCCAATTGCTTTTATTTTCAAGCTTCTTGAAAAGATATATCCTAATCCCTTTAATTCTACAAAAAATATTAAACTTTAAGTGATGTAAATAAAAAATTTGAAAGATGATGCCGAATAATGAAAAAAATAAATTATTTTTGTATTGACAATGAACCCCTCCTGTGTTTATAATAAATTAACTTTTTGTTTACTTAGGCTAAACAATATATGGAGAAATATTGAGGAGAGATACAATGAATATTGGAGAAAAGATAAAAAGACTGAGAATTCAAAATGGTTTGACACAGGAAGAATTAGCCGATAGGGCCGAACTCTCCAAAGGTTTTATATCGCAAATTGAGCGAAACCTCACCTCACCGTCCATAGCTACATTAGTTGATATACTCGAATGTCTAGGTACTAATCTCAAGGACTTCTTTGACGACACATTCGAGGAAAAGATTGTGTTTAGCAAGGATGACGTCTTTGTAAAGACAAACGAGACGCTAGGTCATGAGGTGACATGGCTAATTCCCAACGCTCAAAAAAACAATATGGAACCCATAATATTAGCTTTAGATGAGGGAGGAAGTTCAGAGATCGATGAACCCCATGAAGGCGAAGAATTTGGCTATGT
>DGES01000098.1:0-199 GCA_002386065.1 Firmicutes bacterium UBA3920 | reverse complement strand
TTTATAGGACTTGATATATTAAATATTTCAGGAGGGGATGCAATATGGATGAAAAACTATTAGAACTTATAGATATATCAAAGACATTTGATACTACTGAAGCACTAAAAAATATAGATCTATATATACGGAGAAACGAATTTGTTACCCTTTTAGGACCTAGTGGCTGCGGTAAAACAACTATACTTAGGATTATAGG
>DGES01000045.1:7549-8579 GCA_002386065.1 Firmicutes bacterium UBA3920 | reverse complement strand
CAATCCATCTAATCTGTCAACTCAACCCTATGGCAATTTTAGTCTTTGATATGTTTCCTCAACCACTAAAATAAGGGTTTCCCAGCATTATCAGCTCTAGAAAATAATCTAGAAAAACTAACTACACTTGGAAACCCTTGATTTATCAATGTTTTAAATACACCTTATTTTTATACCCTTGACATCAATACTACCGTCTCCACGTGGGCGGTTCGAGGGAACATGTCAATTAAGTTAATTGTTATAACATACTTTACAATTTACAGCAATAAAACAGGATATAAATTCTACTGACTATAATGTAAACTGCTTATTTAAGGATATTTAGAAGAACAACGATTTGGAGAAAGAGGACATTTCATACAATTTGTAGAATTATAAGAATTAAAGAACTAGCTTTTCTCCAGGAAATGAGAGGGATTTTGTATGAAAATATATGTTGGGGTTACTGATAGTAATTGGTATTACTTTTTGAAAGAACTCAAGTGTGACGAAGTCAACTTCTGGAGACCTAGCGGAAAGACTAACTTTAAGGCAATTGACCCAAATGATATATTTTTATTTAAACTACGTTCCCCATATAACTATATTGTTGGTGGCGGATTCTTTGTCAGGTATTCAATTCTTCCACTGTTTTTAGCTTGGGATGCCTTTGGCGAAAAAAATGGGGCTTATAGTTTGGAGGAGCTAAATAAGAGTATAAAAAGATATAGAAGTAATTCAAACATCCCTGACTATAATTATAATATCGGTTGCATTATCTTAAATAAACCATTTTTCTTCGAAGAATCCGATTGGATACCTGTGCCTCGAGACTGGGCTCCAAATATTGTTCAAGGGAAGACCTATGATACCAATACAGAAATTGGACATCAGCTTTATCAACAAGTAACAGAAAGGCTCCAGATGATAAGTGGTGAACATAGAACAGCTACTGGTGAAGAACCATCAGATTTTAGAATTTATGGCAAAGAACAAATTATAAGACCCAGGCTTGGACAAGGTACATTCAGGATTGTTGTCACCGAAG
>DGES01000045.1:0-7354 GCA_002386065.1 Firmicutes bacterium UBA3920 | reverse complement strand
AGATGATTTAAAGGTTGAGGTAAGCAGAAGGCTAAAGGAGGATTATGGGAATGGTAAAATATACTATCCATACCACGGTAAGTCATTAGCTAACCTGCCCCTTAACAAATCAGACATGCCCGCCAAAGAATTCTTGCAGTGGCATAATCAGAATATCTATCTAGGGTGAAGCATTGTCTATCTCCATCATAATCATTTTCACTCTAATGCTCATAATCTTCAGGAAATGTGACTGACTGATGATAGACTGCAACTGCTTCACCCATCACGTAAAAATCTAGTACTATTATGTAACTGTTGGCATGCTAATTCTGAGCTCTATTCCGGCTGATTTTAAAATACTCGTCAATGATGTCAGTTTCAAGTCCTTCTACAGATCTGCTCTTGTCAAGATATAATATCGGTTCCGTAATCCATTTAATACTATAGAAGATGTGGCTATTCTAAGGCATTAATTTATTTGAAATATTGTTCTACCGCTTTTTTTGAATATCGACTTGGATGAAATGGTAAATAAATAATTTCATTTTCAAAGTCTTTTAAAATCTCGTTAACAGTTGAGGGCATTTGATTAGAAGAGAAGACGACTACTCTATTACAGTTTAGCAATCTTATTTCCGCTCGTATAAATTCTTTATATTTTTCAGCGTAATTTGAAAGAACTCTTGTATTTGTCCTGTTTAATCCACCGCGCTTATTTATATTCATAAAAGCGCTATCTGTAATATCTACACCAAGATTTTTACATATTAAACACAAACAGTTATAATATGTCGTTTGTGCTTTCCTGTCACGAGTTATATCCTTTTTATCCCTTTCGTCACTTCCTTCATATGGATTGTAATATTGTCCAGATCTTTTTGCCTCAACTACTCGTTTTAACCAGAAATCTTTTTTACCATAAAGTTTATCATTCTCGAGATTTGATTCTTTGCATATGAATAGAAGGCTTGGTTGCTTTTCTCCCAGTTTTCCGTCTTCGCAAAAATTACTCTTTGCCTCCTCATCGGAAAACACACAGTTGTCTGCAAAATCGTCATCTACCATATGTGCTTTTTGCCAAATATCAAAAAGTTCCTCTATACTGTTACACCTCTTAGTCTCATTTTCTAGTATACGGAAATCCTCCATTTTTCTTCTCCTTTCATATTTATTTCGATAAACCTAATTGGTAAACTTTTGAACGGATATTATATGGATGGTTATGCCCATAGGGTCAAGAAGTGCTGTGATTCCACCTACAGAGTATTCTTCGGTGATTTCTCTACTAAGGAAACAATCATGCAGCACTTCGCTGACTTCACATTGGTGTTGGTAGCCTTTACGATAGCCCCAGCTCCATCTTGGTTATATCATTTCGGATGATGGTAAATGGCATAATATATCCCCTTTGATTAACCCAACTAATTGAAAGAATCTATTAACCCTAGTGTGCTAATAGCTATAATGAATCGTTCTGCCCATAGCATCAAGAAGTGCTGTGGTGCAACCTACAAGGTATTCCTTCTCTATAATTGATCTGACTGCCCTGATGTCAATGCGATCATGTAGCAGTTCATAGTTGTTGTCAAAGAACACTGTGGTAATGCGGCATTTCCCCTTAATATCCTGCTGCTTTTTAACATTGCATTATAGCCCTCGATGGTGTCAGGGTGTCAGTTTCCGGTTCTACCTTGGGTCCTCTCTAATCTAGTATAAATGTCAATTCAATTAGTCCCTTTTCCATTGTTATATCCTCCTTAGGTTTTTTTGTGCCTTAAGGATAACATTTTCAAATAAGTATATGATCTCTTTGAGAGCAAAATTTTGACTCCGCTCATTAATACGATTTCAAATAATCCCATATCTCCTTATCATTTAAATAGGTATAACATTCTTTTAAAGCTTCAGCTAATACCTCTAAATAACGATCACTTGGTGGATTTTTATCAATCACTCTGTTATTTGTAATGGTCAATACATCAATACCGTCCCATTGTCCTAGAGATATAATTGTATTGTACCACGGAGAATCTGGGCGCGGAATTCTGCCACCGTTTTCTTCTTTATATAGATGATTAAATTGTTCCCTGCTAATTAGATAGGCTACTCCATATGCTTTCCCTGGAGTGGTAATATCCAAGAAAGAAACCCCTCCGTTATCCCATGAACCAGATGAATTGCCATAATACATGTTATAAGGAATCTCATAAGGCATTTTTGCCCTTGGTGGTGTCTGATCAGAACATGGCTTATGATTTCTTCCATTATTTCTAAATTTACCGCCTTTTATATAGTGCATAAACCTCTCTTCAAGCATATTAGACCCATACCCCACGTACCATACATAATCTTTTTTGTTCATCTTCTTTTCTCCTTTCCATGGCTGATGATAAAATGGAATACACCGGTTATCTTTCACATCCCCTAAATACTCGTAGATGTATGCATTAATAGTATTATCCTTTCCTATTAAGATAGGTGCTTCCTTTAACTTGTATAGAATGCCTTCTCCTTCCAGACAATTTAGCCTTTCCAGAGTAACTATATCTATTTCATATAATTCTCCTTTTACCTTACCATCACTATTTTCCTTTATGCCAGGATAGGAACCCAAATCATATAGAGCATAGCCTTCCAATACACCCTTTCCTATAAAACGGCTGTTCTTAAGGAAAGCTTCATGGTTTCTTCTACCTTTCATAAGAGTGCCATAAACAAATACTATTCTGTTATCCCTGCTATCTAGCTTCCTAAGAAAATCCCTAGCCCTATCTGTATAGCTTACACCCCATTCGTTGAGAATCTCGCCTTTTTCAAGGATGCTTCTTAACCATGATACTGCATAATAAAATAGATCTGTAAACTCAATGCACATCTTGGGATAAGCTCGTAAGAAGAGTGATATATCGATGGACTCGAATATAGAAAGGCAGTCTAATAAACCGCCTATTGTATCGTAACCACTTCCTTTAAAACTGCGACCTGTACATGCTAGCATGCCTTTTTTTAGGGTGTCCATAAAACCATCAAGTTGTGTAACCTTTTCTGGAATGTCCAGTAGAGCCCTCATCATAAATGATACGGTGATGTAAGTGGGAGTATAGAAAAAATCTACTCTAGCATCAGCAGGCATAGATCTAGGATCACCTTGTCCCCAAAATACCATATCCCTGTTATCAGGTAAAGGCTTAGCATGATGTATTATGCCCCGAACATATTCAATAACTTCCTCATCACTAACTTTGCCTGAGATTAGCATTTCTAAATCCTGATGTAGTTTTTCCACGATCTTCTCGAAGACATTTACATCAACCTCTGCAGGACGATAAAAAGTATTTTTCATGGGATATACCTCCTAAAGTTTTATTGTATTCATAGTAGCATACCCCATGAATTTCTTTAATGAAGCTGGGCTTCATCTTTTAGATAAGCTGTTCTTTATTGTATGCACTTCTACGCACTCTTTTTAGATCTATAGTTTTAACTTTTCCGTTTACAAGAACCTCTACGCTTCCCCCATTATAGGAGCCTGGCACCACTAAGCATTCTTCCAAAAAGATAGTCTCCTCATCATTTATTTCATACTCTATATAGCAGGTTTTACCGTTTTTAATGCAATCGGATAATACACCTGCACCTTCAGTATGACTACATTGGTACTCGGTATAAAAATGATTGTCCATAGGTTCATTTAGGGATTGATACCAATCCTTATCATCAGGCAATAGATGTTCCGTTACATACAAGATTCTTTTCTTGGCATAATCCGATAGCTGTTGCCAAATAGATTTTGCTGATATCAACGCATAATTCCCTAATATGGGGTCTTCACACATATGCTTTAATCCTTTTAAAGTGGCAATTACTTGTGTTATATTAAATGTCAAGAACAGGGGATGTACTGTTGTAGTAAACTGGATTCTTCCTCTTTGCCTTACCATCTCATCTACTATAAAGGGTTTGCCACATACCTGAAGGGGATCATCCTCGCCACGCAGACGAGCTATATCTTTCTCTAAAGTTCTTGCACTAATCCATAATTCATCAGATAAATCCTCAATAGTTTTATCTGACATCTGCAACTCCTTAGCAATATACATCAGTCTTTCAAAAGAATTTGAGGTGTCAATGGGGGGATAGGATATCTCGATATCAAAGGAATGCTCCTCCTCTAAAAATTTAATTAATCGTTTTGAGACTTCAATCGCAGTTTTTTTATCACTAGTATATGATTTTACAGTTTCCTCGATGGCAGAGGTTAATTTATCTGCCTCTAAAACATTTTCACCAAAGCTACTTTTGTACTTTTGGTTGATCTGCTTTAATACGTTTTTGACAGTGGTTTTCCTAAAAGTATACCTACAATATTTACTGTACATAGGCTCAGAGAGTAGATTGTCTATTACAGTGTCTATATAAAGCAAAATATCAGCCCCCTTCACTAAAATAATTTATCTACAGCAATTATTATATAATGATACAAATTATAGAATATAGGGACAAAAAAATGAAAAAATTTTGATGTTCTCCATGTCAATTTGTCCCTATTGTAAAGAGGCCAGAGGTTACATGGAAGAACTTTTTGATAAATATCCTGAATACAGGGAACTTGATATCGAAATAATTGATAAAGTAGAAAATCCTGATATTGCAGATCAATATGATTACTACCATGTTCCAACCTATTATTTGGATGGGTTGAAATTCCATGAAGAAATACTCAGCCAGGAAACTGTTAGTACTTCCTAAACTTTACATGACTAAACTCTCGTGAGATTCTAACTTCTTCTCCTATCTTTTCCTCTAGTATTCTTCTGCTAGTAGTAGCATATACAGGAATAATTCCCTTAGCTTTACAGTGACTTACTATACTTACAGTAGCTCCAAAGTCTCCCTGTACTTAGGCATAGTCTCCTGGTCTACCTTTTAAATCAATCCACTCCATTATTCCATCTAGATATTCTTCCAGATCATCTAATTCAGGAGGGATGTTTGTCCATATTTTCAGAAGTTCATCTTCTAAGGCCAAAAATTTTGTTATCCCAAGTCTTTCTTTGGCCTCTTGTTTCTGTCTATCTGTAAGCTCATGGGAGAATATCAATAGCATTTGTCTCTCTTGATTTTCCTTGTCTTCAAAAGTATCGTGATATAATAATGATTCAGCTATTTTTATATTGTCTCTAAGTGCATCTGGAAACTTAGAAGGTCTGGCGGGACCCTTTCTCCAACCTGCATGATTTATATCATTTCTTGGTTCTGTCATACTATATATGAGTTTGAAAAGCTGGTTGGCTTTTTCCCTTTTCATATCAATTTTAAAACAATCTGCATCTATGTATTCTTTGAATATCATATAAGAATAGGTAATTATATTGTTTCTTTCACCCTCCTTTAGTACATCTATGTCGAATTTGTTACAAAGATAGCTAATTAGTCCTTCTTGCAGTATGGTAAGTCCTTGCTGGTACATTCCATTATCTAAACACCACTTAGCAGTCTCAATAATATTGACCTTGTCATTATCGTGACTAAATCTATCAAACCTCTCCTTTAGTATTCCTATGATTGGTGACAATGGCTTTATTTTGTCACTAGCAGCACCGTCAACTACTTCACTTATATCTTTCTTTAGAACCGAAACTGCTTTGGTAATATCTTGACCTCTACAGGTAAGGACTACATCGTTAAAGTTCTTCATTGACCCTGCCAGGGAGTTCAAAGCTTTTGGATCCTTGAATAAAATAGCTGGATCTGCCTCTTTTCCTGCTTTTGTAACTCTTTTCTTAATTGATCTGTTTATTTTCTTTGTCTCTTTTTTTGTTAGTTTCTCAATTACAGAAGCATTTCCTGTTGCTAGATATCTATCGATTCCCATAGTCCAATCAAATAAATCCACAAATGAAGTTAAATCAAAAATAGGTGCATTTCTTTTTTCTATTGGAATCTCTTTTACATCATTATAGTTACCTAAAACTTCGAATGCACCATAATGTACAGCACTTAATCTGCATTTCTTAACGATCCGGGCATAATTTATAACTATAAATGTCAACATAGGAATATACCTAAAAGAATGGGTAATATCTAGTATTATTTCATCATCATCATTTAATTCCCCTGATATGTCAACACTTTTTTGGACATATTTAAACCGAACAATTTATTTAATGGTGTATGAATTTATTGTTAATAATAAGATTGCTTTTTTGGCTTTGTCAAGGGTAAAATGAACTCGCTGCACTCGCCCTTGACAAAGCCAAAGGCAATCTTGCCATAGAATCACAAATTCATCACATCTTTATCTTAAAACCTATTAGACTCACTTGCTTTTTCCTTATATTCCATTGGGGTAAGATAATTTAGTGAACCATGCAGTCTGTGATTGTTGTACCAATTTATATAATCAGCTAGCTCTACATACAGATG
Organism: Firmicutes bacterium UBA3920; assembly: GCA_002386065.1. Classification (GTDB taxonomy): domain Bacteria; phylum Bacillota; class Clostridia; order Caldicoprobacterales; family Xylanivirgaceae; genus UBA3920. The sequence continues at coordinate 946 of DGES01000045.1, read as the reverse complement.
CTCTAGATTATCAAATTCATTACCCTTTATAAACTCTGTTTTTAATATATTGTATAGGCTTTCAGCAACCGCATTATCATAGGGACAACCCTTATTACTCAAGGACCTCTCTATTCCAAAGACATCTATCACTTCATCGATCAATTTATTTTTAAACTCATTGCCTCTATCTGTATGGAATATCTTGATCTCTGTCAAGGGATATCTACAATTAAGAAATGCCTTATATACAAGTTCTGCGGTTTTATTTTTGCCAACGGAATAACCTATGATCTCTTTATTATGCAAATCTAACAAAACACATATATACGACCACTGGCCATTCACTCTTACATAGGTAAGGTCGCTAACAACTACCTCTAGCTTATCCCTATTTTTAAACTCCCTATTAACTGTATTTGCTATTCTGTCCTCATTACAATTCTGTCTACTCACCTTGTACTGGGCTACAGTATAATTGGATACCAGTGCATACTTCTTCATGATGTGACCTATTTTACGCCTAGATACCCTTATTCCCTCTCGCTCTAGCTGTTTCTTAATCTTTCTGGTTCCATAATTGTTTCTGCTTTCCCTAAATATTCTAATAACTGCATTTTCAAGTTTTACTTCTTCTTTAGAAGTCTTGTTAGCTTTTTGCCTATTATTAATATGGTAATAGACAAGACTTCTTGGTACCTTAAGAAACTTACACATTGCGCTAATACTATACTTATCCCTGTTGGAGATAATTAGGTCTACTTTTTGCCTAGTATTAGCGCTGCTTGCTTTAAAATATCATTTTCCATTTCAAGCTGCTTTACTCTTTTTCTTAAGGCAATCAATTCTTTTTCCTCTTCAGTGCGATTATCATTAATGTCAAGCGAACCTGAATTATTAAGCCTTTCAACCCATATTTTGACAGTGGATTTCGCAATCCCATATTCCTTATTAATATCCGCTAATG
>DGES01000004.1:10112-10763 GCA_002386065.1 Firmicutes bacterium UBA3920 | reverse complement strand
CTTTGGATTATAGTATTTTATTCCTAAAAAATTAATAATATTTACATATGCAGCTCCATATAGTATAGAACTATTTTCTAATGTAGAAATAAGGATATCTTTTCCGTGGCTGACGTTAGAATGTAGTGACCCCTTTATATTCTCTAATATCTCCGGAAATTGATTAGTGAACTTACTATTTATTATGATGATTTCAGGGTTAAAGGCAGTTAAAATATTATTTAAAGCAATAGAAATATATTTAATAAAGTCATCCATAATAATTAGAGCATATTTATCTTTTTTTTCATATAGTGTCATGAATTCATTAAATGTAATTCCTTTTTTATTTTTCATAGTAGATAATTTTTTGAGAAGAGCCCTTTCAGAGGCATATTGTTCGATACATCCTTTATTTCCACATGGACAAGGCTTTCCATCTGCTTCTATTATAGTATGTCCAAATTCTCCTGCAAAGCCGTTATAACCTTCATACAATTTGTTATTGATGACAAGGCCTACACCAATTCCCCAATGGATATTTATATTTGCCATATTTTCTGCATTTATAGCAAATGTCTTTTCACCTAATACGGATAAATTAGCTTCATTTAATAAGTATACAGGTATGCCATAGTGTTCCTCTAATTGTGATGCCAAATTAGCTCCCTT
>DGES01000004.1:9403-9822 GCA_002386065.1 Firmicutes bacterium UBA3920 | reverse complement strand
CTTTAAGATCAGTTAGCATTATGGATATTGTTTCAACCCCTAAATCGATACATATAGAATACCCCGCTTTTTGATTAAACTTAAGTAGTATAGGCCTTCTACCAATGTCTGCTCTTCCGATTCCTACTTCTACTATTAATTCTTGTTTCAATAGATCTTTGACTATTGATGAAATAGTTGCCTTAGTTAGTCCCAACTTTTTTGAGAGTTCAGCTCTAGATATAGGTTCGTATTCTATGATTGTCTCTAGTACTATATTGTTATTTATGTCTCGTATAAGTTCTTTGCTTCCTACTTGCATATTTATACCTCCAATGTATAAAATAATTATGTAGACATTGTTTTTTATATGATAGGCTGGTATATTGATGAATTGAATGATGTATATATTAAAGTCTGATTTAAATTAAACTACTTAT
>DGES01000004.1:1747-9189 GCA_002386065.1 Firmicutes bacterium UBA3920 | reverse complement strand
TTTTTAAAAACTAGAGAAGACGAATATTTGTAATACACTTTCTAAAAATTTAAGTTTCATTCTTATTTTTATCTTTTGTAGAATATATGTCGATTCTTTTTCTCATTTTTTAGAACCTTAAATATGAGAAATAACCCAAAAAATATTATTAATATCAACAATATACCTTTGCCACTATTATTTTCTAGATTAGATTCTGAACCATCATAGGATACTATATTGAGCAATGTTTTTTTATGAATATTTCTATCGGAAACAAGGTCAGTACAAAAGAGTAGATCGTCATTTAAATAGTATGAAACCTGGCCCACTACTTGTCCTTTTTTGACAGGTGCTTCAATATTGGGTTGTACGGTTACTCTTTTTTCTATATCTTTCACATCACTTTTTTTAATAATATCTTTATATTCTTTTCGTGCAATTAGATTAATTGAACCATCATTTTCATCGTCGTAATTCAAAATCTTAGTTTTTCCAAGTATATCTCCTTCTTTGACAAATTGATAAGATATAAAATTATTAAAACCGTATTCAAAAAGCTCTATAGAATCGGTCCATTTACATTCTTTTGTACTTTTAAATACAACAGCAATTAAATCTAGATCACCTTTTGTAGCAGATGAAACTAAACATTGTCCAGCTACAGACGTATAACCTGTTTTAATACCTGTAGCGTATGGGTAGTAATATTTTTTATTATTTTTATCTATTAGAAGATTGGTATTTCTCCAATATCTGATTTCTTTTTTCGTAGGTTCTTCCTTGTTTACACCATTCCAATCTTCCATGGTATACATGTGTGTAGATACAACTTCCTGCAAGAATTCATATTTCATGGCTTCCCGTGCAATCATGGCCATATCATAAGGGGTAGTAAAGTGATCGTCTTTATGATAACCGTGGGGATTAGAAAAATGAGAATTTTTAGCACCGGCGACCTTAGCCCTAGCATTCATCATATCACAAAAATATTCTATTGCTTCATTAATAGGCATATCAGGGTTACCTGTTACTTTTCTTGCTACGTATACAGCTATGGTATTTGCTGCATCGTTTCCAGAGGGAAGCATGAGTCCATATATGAGTTTTTCAAGTTTTATTTCCTCATTTAAATCCAGCCCCGCTATTGTACCATCTCGCTGTACAAGATTAGCTTCTTGCGATACGGTTACAACGTCATCTATATCGCCATTTTCAATGGCAAGAAGTGCTGTTAAGATCTTTGTGGTACTTGCTGGATAAAAATGCTTATCTATATTTTTGGCATAGAGTACTTTTCCAGTGTTTGCATCTATAAGTATTGCACCCTCTCCTTGAATGCTAGGTTCAACATCTTCATTTAAGGTAGAGTCAGGAGAGGACTCTTCGTATGTAGATTCAGCATATGTAATTGAAAAAGTTATAAATAGAAATAACAAAGTTAAAATTGCGATATTTTTTTTGTTGAACTTCATTGCCAGTCTCCTTCTTATAACAGATTAGATATATGGATAGGCAAGTGGAAGCCTATTCATATATTATAGTATAACAGAAAATAATATATTTTGTATATAAGAAAAACAATATCATAAATATTATGTCATATTTTATCATAATTTACATTAAAGAAATTCTATTTTTTGATGATATTCTGGTAAGTATTTTATATCGTTTGCGTCTTATAGGCTCATATAAGGGATATAAAGTAGCAATTAAAATTATTCTATTTTTACTATTTTATATTGAATATGGAGGAATTTTTAAGCCTTATGTAGAATAGGAAATAATAAGAATGAACACATTCCGTAAGTTATCTACGACAGTATTATTATTCATAGGTTGATATTTTTAGTTATGATGGTTTAAACAATTAGCTATATAGAAAATATAGTAGGGAGTTGTTTGGTGTGTTGAATTTAGATAGACAACAAACCAGTGTGTTCGTAATATTAATATCTATTATAGTAGTACTTACAGGTATCTTAGTTATTAATAATGGGGGATTATTAGGTAATAGGCAAGAATCATCTGTTAAATTTATTAAAGATGAAGGAGAGGTAGAAAAATTTGAAAAGATCTTTGAAGAAGATGAGGTATCTAATGGAAAAGAGAATTTAGCAAAAATAAAGGTATATATAACAGGAGCCATAAAATATCCAGGTGTAATAGAAGTAGAAGAAGGAAGTAGGCTCATTGATGTTATAGAATTAGCGGGAGGAATGTTAGAAGATGCCGATAATAATAGGATAAATCTGGCACTTAAAGTCCAAGATGAAGGTATGTATTTGATACCCAAAATAGGTGAAGAAATTGATATTATCGATAGTGCAGGTGAAGTTCCACAAGATACAGACAAGATAAATATAAATAAGGCAACCCAACAAGAGCTAGAAACATTATATGGTATAGGTCCAGCTAAATCTAAGGCTATTATTGACTATCGTGAAGAGAATGGCCCATTTAAACAGATAGAAGACTTAAAAAAGGTATCAGGTATCGGTGAGAAGACATTTGAAAAAATACGAGATTCTATAACGGTAAAATAGCAATTTAATGGAAATGGCAAATTGATAATCAGCGGTACATATGCTACAATATAATAGGCAAAAGATTAAGGAATTGAAAGGTGCAGGTGGTAAATGTGCAAAAAAGAATCCTTGTAGTAGATGATGAACCAGCAATCGTGAAAGGACTTAAATTTAGCCTAGGTCAAGATGGCTATATTATAGATGCAGCTTATGATGGTGAAGAAGCAATAGAAAAGTTTACTAACAACAAATATGATTTAGTTATATTAGATGTTATGCTTCCTAAAATGGATGGACTTACTGTATTGCAAAAAATAAGAGAAAAGTCTGATATTCCGGTTATAATGCTGACTGCAAAAGGAGAAGATATGGACAAGATCTTAGGACTTGAATATGGAGCAGATGATTATCTTACTAAGCCTTTTAATATATTAGAACTTAAGGCACGTGTCAAGGCCATATTTAGAAGGGCATCTAATATTGCTAAAAAAGAGAATAAAAAAGAGATAAAGGTTAGGAATATGATTGTAAATTTAGAAAACCGAAGTGTATCAATAGATGGTGAGGAGGTCAACTTAACGGCTAAAGAATTTGATTTACTCAAACTATTTGTTACCAATCCAGGAAAGGTATTCAGCAGAGAGAATTTACTTGAAAATGTATGGAAATATGATTATCTAGGAGATCTTAGAACTGTCGATGTTCATATAAGGAGATTGAGGGAAAAAATCGAAGCAAATCCTAGCCAACCCGAATTCATATTTACAAAATGGGGAGTGGGGTACTACTTTGCAGACAAATAGGAGAATCTTCTCCACATTACGTTGGAAAATTGCGTTAGCATATTTAGTAGTGATTGGGCTAGGATTTTTAATAATAAATATATCGATAATGGAAATTTTCGAAAAAGACATGATAAAAAGCAAAAAACTAGCAATGCAGAAATATGCAATTGAAGTTGCCCAACAAATTTCTAATATGTATAGTGAAGGAGATCCAGATATCATATTTGAAATTCAAGAGATAGCTGATGATATAGCACAAAAAGAAGGGGAATTTACTAGGATACTTATCTTAAACAATAAAGGTGTAGTAGATTATGATTCCTATAATGTAATAGGACCGGAAGGGTTATTAAAAAGGAATTTGATAGAAGATATACCAGAGATTAAAGAAGTACTAGAGGGACATCAGATAGATGCCAAGGATATATATATTCCTGGTGATTCTAATTCGTTTAAGAGGGTAATGTATGCATATGCACCTATAACCCACGATGAAGAGGGAATAATAGGTGCTGTAATTATATCGACTTCCCTATCGAGTACTGAAAAGTTATTATCACGTACACGTAATATGTTAAATCTATATTCAGCAATCATAAGTATATCTATTATTATTATAAGTTTTATAATATCCAGTTTTATAACTAAACCACTCAATGAATTGACACAGGGTATACAGAAGATGAGTCAGGGTCATTTAGATCAGCGGGTTAATATAACAGGTAGTAAAGAACTTAGACAGTTAGGTCAGGCCTTTAATATAATGAGTGAAAAACTAGAAAATTTAGATAAGGCCCGAAATGAATTTGTCTCAAATGCATCCCATGAACTCAAAACACCTCTCAGTTCTATGAAGATTTTAACCGAGTCTCTTCTTCATATGGACATAGATGATCCAGCTATATACAATGAGTTTTTAACGGATATAGATAATGAAATAGATAGATTAAATGCCATAATTACAGATTTACTTAGTCTTGTACACATGGATGATGGTGATATATATATTCAAAAAGATGAAGTGGTGGTTAAAGATTTAATACTAAAGAGTATAAAGGGGGTGCAGATTTTAGCAGAGAAACGCGATATAGAGCTTACAACTACATTTAGTGATGAAGAGCTTGTTGTTGACGGTGATGAGATGAAACTGCAACAGGTAATAATAAATATTGTAGATAATGCAATTAAATATACCCCAGATGGTGGTAAGGTTTGGATAGAAGTATATAAGGGCTTGGATAGTGCCATAATCAAAGTTACTGATACAGGTATAGGTATACCTAAAGAAGATATACAAAAGATATTTGATAGATTTTTTAGAGTGGATAAGGCAAGATCCAGATCTACAGGGGGTACAGGTTTAGGGCTTTCCATTGCCCATAAAATTGTATTATTACATGATGGGAATATTCATGTGACAAGTAAAGAAGGAAAAGGTACCACTTTTTATATAGAATTGCCATTAAAGGCATAATATATAAATAAAAGCTGTTTTTTATTGAAAATGTTATGCTTATTTAAAAGATTTGTAAAATTTGTAGGTTATACTTATCAATTGCAGATAATAAAGATAAGTTTTGTATTTACTTCAGTTATATATATAATATAGATTTACTGAGCAATATATAGATCAGTGAATCTATATGGAAATTATTAAAATTTACTATTAAAGGTATTGACATATAGATTAGATAATCACAGGATAACTGAAGTTAATTTTATATTATCGTAATATGAAGATATTATAAAATTTAACAATGAGATTAGGTGAATTATAATATGAAAAAAACATTAATTATGAATGTATTTATAATTTTGACAATAGTTATAATTTTGGCTGGATGTAATTTAGTGTCTAATGAAGATATTCAAACAGACGAAGAAGATTTTCAGGAAAAACTTGTAGAGAAGGAAGATAAAATTTATATAGATGCGGATCCCCAACCTACAGAGGTTACAATAACTCTCTACTATAAACATGAGATAGCAGATTTTTTAGTTCCTGAACAGCGAACTGTGTCTAAAGATAAACAATCATTAGAACAACTTGTAGTTGAGGAATTATTAAAGGGACCACAAACTTTTGGTAAGGTTATGGTGATGCCACCTGAAGTTAGTGTTATAGATGTTACAAGAAAAGGCAATACTGTATTTGTCAATCTCAGTAGTGAATTTATAGAAGATATAGATTTAAATACAATTCCAGGTAAACAAAATGTCCCCGAAGAAGATAAAAAAGATGTACTGGCAGAAATGAAAAGACTAGCAGTGTACTCAATAGTAAACTCAATTACAGATCTTGAAGGGGGTTTACAGGTTAAACTGCTTGTAGACAATAGACAACTCACGTATAGAGAACTAGGTGCCCAGCTTTTAGTTGAGGATGCAGGAAATATAGATATTGATACTCCAATGATGGCTATAGAACGTGATAAAGATTTTATACTAAGCCCCAGTCGAGCAGTTGAATATGTGTTAAAAGGTATGACGGGAGAACCCAATTATGATATCGTATATAAGTTTTTATATAGCAAGATGTCAAATGATAGAGAACTCCCTTCATTAGAAGAGTTTCAAAAACTGATGACAGCTGTAGATATTTCACTTGAGACAGATGAAACTCCAATAGACGAAGAAGAAATAAAATCAGATGGTCATACGGCCTATGTGACAGCGCATTATATTATAAAACACGATGATGGAAAGGAAGAACTTAGGGAGAAGTATGTATTTACTGTTGTAAGGGAAGATGGGATATGGAAAGTAGTATTACCAGATATCTTTTTTAGCAAAATAAAGGGATAATGGATATAGAGTTTATAAGTAAGGGAGGTAGAGTGCAATGAAAAAGCTGCTTATAATATTGTCAACAGCCATTGTAGTTATTACATTAGCATTATCATATAGCAGATATATTGTATCTAATGATTATGAAAAGCAGCCAAGCGACAGTTTAAGCACTCAAAATAATAGTATTAATATAAAAGCTAAAAATTCTAAAGAGGATATAAATGACAGTCAATCTAAAGTATTAGATGAAAAAAAGAAAATAAATGTGAATTTGTATTTTTATGACAGGGAGAAAAACGAATTAGTTCCAGAAGAGCGGCAAGTGGATGTATCAGGTAGTGAATTAGAGGCATTTACCATTGTAGATAAACTTATTAAAGGCCCCAGCTCTCAATCACTAGAGGGAGTTATTCCACCTGAAACAAAAATTAAAAAGATAGAAAGAAGTGAAAATATAATAACTGTAGATTTCTCAACTGAATTTTTAGATGCAGAGAATCTCTTACTAGCAAGGGCTAGTTTAGTAAATACTCTTACTGATTTGGAAGGTATTAAATATGTAAGGATATATATAGAAGGAACAGAACTCACAGCAGATGGGAAAAAGGATGGAATTGCCTTAGGGCTTTTGTCTAAATATCCTAACAATCTTGATGAGATAGCTGCTATAGATGCTAAGTTTAAACAGCAATCTGAAGTACGAGAAGTGGATTGTGAACTGTATTTTGCAGATTGTCAAGGGGAATATCTATTACCAGAGGTTAGAAAAGTGACAGTAATAAACAATCAATATGCCAGGGCTATTGTAGAGGAACTTCTAAAAGGTCCATCTAATAATAATATTGGGTTATACCCCGTATTTCCTAAGGGGATAAGATTATTAGATATAAAGCTTATAGAAGGAGAAGAACAAAAAGACGGATTAGAATTATATTTTTCTAGCGAATTTCAAAGTGTGGGAAAAGGATCTGCACAAGAGTTGACTGCTTTGGGTTCACTTGTATATAGCTTAACAGGGCTTCCAAATGTAGATTGGATAAAGATTTTTTATGAAGATGATAAGGGAGAATATGTAGATAGACCGATAGGTAATATGTCTTTGAAAAAGAAATTAGTAAAGGACGATTTTAGTGAATTACTAGGTAAAAGAATAAAGATATACTTTAGTGATAAAAACCTTAAGACTCTCAGACCTCAATATAGAGCTATAAAGAAGAAGGAATTACGCATTGCTACAACTATAATAGAAGAATTGGCAAAAGGTCCAATGGATGACATTGACAGTCGAAAAGTAATTCCTGATGATGTACCTATAGATAAGATAAGGGTATGGATGGAAGGTCGGACGGCGGTAGTAGAT
>DGES01000004.1:888-1529 GCA_002386065.1 Firmicutes bacterium UBA3920 | reverse complement strand
TATATAGATTATCGATTTCTTCAAAATCCATTGCTTCAACGTATATATCTTCAAGTATATCATGGGCTGCCTTGGCTTTTTTTATGTTTTCTATTGCCATATCGATAAAAGAGCTAAAATGTTCAGTTTTTATTTGACTGTCATGTGGATATATATCAATGTCTTTTATATTCTGATATATATTTTTTTCTATATTATTGGAATGATATGGATAAGATGTATTTATAATAGCTGTATTGAGTTGAGGTATTATAACCATATCTATGGTATCAGGCATAAGGGGACAATGGTAAACTTCAGTATCGAGTCCAAGTTCATAGGCAGTATTTGCAATTTTAGATAATATCATTTGAGTATTTAACCACATATATTCATTTAAACAGTAAATATTCATATCTTTAGTTACTAGGGTTTTATAATAGGAACAAATTCCCTGGGGTGTAATACCTGAGGCAAAGAATTTCCTTAGCGTAGGGGTTTTTTTGTCTATTTGAATATTTCTAAATATTTCTTCTTTGATCTCCATTATCACTTTCCTATTGTCCATTTTTCTTTCATATATCAATCTATGTTGCTCTAATAATATAGATGCCTGTTTTAGATGCAGATATGCTATTTTGAAGTATAGTGAAGTTTCTTCA
>DGES01000004.1:491-617 GCA_002386065.1 Firmicutes bacterium UBA3920 | reverse complement strand
TATTCCAGGATATTTGGGGTCAACTATATGGGGAGCTGTTCCGTCTACTAATGCTATTTTAAGCTCTGGTACGAATATGCCGTCTAGGGAGTTACAATCTGAAGAACAGTGATAATATTCCAAATC
>DGES01000004.1:0-194 GCA_002386065.1 Firmicutes bacterium UBA3920 | reverse complement strand
CCCCCTTTTATTATGAAAAATTGCTTTAAGTCCGTGGATTGTATCTGAGGGAATAGGGAATAAAATCCCACACTACTATTACTTCCTAAAAACATTCTCCTTATTTTTCCCACTTTTATTCCTCCTTAAAATTAACTTATGTACTATATTATTGTATGTTTATTTTTGAAATGTTTTCATATTTATAAGGAAAA
>DGES01000103.1:1680-5605 GCA_002386065.1 Firmicutes bacterium UBA3920 | reverse complement strand
AGATGTGTATAAGAGACAGGGAGATAAGCATGCAGAAGAGAAAAATTATATTGTGGATTTTAGTAATCGTTATTATTGTGGCGGGAGTTCTTATATGTAGACGTCCAGATATACGCTTTATAATAAAAAACACTTGGAGCAGACTCGAAGAAGAGTCTGACTTTCGTGAGATATCCATTGATGAGAAAAATAAAGATTTACAATCCATATATATTGGAAGTGTAAAAGACAATCAAGCTGACATTATTTACAATAATTCATTAGCTTTGGTAAATAAAGATTATCCCATTTCTGAAGACATCGTTTCTAATATTGTTAATTATAAAGAGACAGATATAAAAATGGACGAGTCAGTTGTGGATGCATTTGGAGAATTGAGTGAAGCAGTCAAAAAACAAGTGGGAGAAAATTTGTATATAAGGGATAGTTATCGTTCAAAGGAAGAGCAGGAAAGCCTTCATATTAGAGATAAAAATAAAGCAGCTATTCCAGGCTCTAGTGAACATGAAATAGGCTTAGCCCTAGATGTATATATTGAATTTTTTGCAGGGGACGGATTTATCAAGTCAGACGCAGGTCAGTTTGTAAATGAGAACTGTTGGAGGTATGGCTTTATTGTTCGTTATCCTCTATTTAAGAAGAGAATAACAGGTATAAAGTTTGAACCATGGCATATAAGATATGTCGGTTTGCCTCATTCGGAAATTATATATAAAAAAGGTTTAACTCTTGAAGAGTATATTCAAAGCTTGGAGATAGGTAAGTTTTATAGCTCAGGTGAATATATAATAAGCAGGCAAAAGGGTGAGAAAATTCTGTTCCTTGGTGACTTGAAAGAAGTAGTGATTTCACCTGATAACATGGGAAACTACATTATAACAGGAAAGTGATGATTCTCATGGAATAAAGTGGGGGACAATTCATTCTATCTATTTTTTTGATGAGAGCATGTTTTTACTAGTAAAGCTTTGATGAGAACCTAACATTCAAGCATTTCTTAGATACGAAGGGATAGAGAAATTTCAAAAGCGAGTTGTATTTTTTAGCAGCTTGTTTTTGTCTATTTTTTAGCTAGGGGGATGTTTTGTTAGAGTCATGGAGAAAAAGAAGGCAGTTCATTTAAGAGGATACTGATTATCTTATAAAAAACTGTGCTATGCATTTTCAAAAGCTCAGAATATTGATATTATGGTATTTGAATTGCTTATAATTACAGGGTTTTGTAGTTTGTTATTTAGCTTTTAAGTGAGAAACTAAGGATTTAGATATAGAATGGAAATTAAAATTTGACTTCTCTACACTTGACACAAACAAAAAATAAATTTGCTATTGAAATATATTCCTATCTTTGATAATATATAGCCATTATAGCCGATACTATTAAGGGATCGGACTATAAGGAGATAAAAATCTATAAAGAATAATATCGTCAGGTATCCATTATATATGGAACTTGAACGGAGGTGTTGTAATCATGAAATTATCAGTAAGACGTCTAGTTATAATTGGAATGTTAGGTGCCATATCTATTGTATTAGGGTTGACCCCACTAGGATTCATACCTATTCCATTTAGTCCTATTCGTGCTACTATAATGCACATACCTGTAATAATAGGGACAATAATGGAAGGACCCTTAGTTGGACTTTGTGTAGCGTTCATATTTGGTGGTACAAGTATGTATCAAGCAGCGACTAATCCCACCCCTGTATCTTTCGTTTTTTTAGATCCGCTTGTTGCAATAGTGCCAAGGCTTTTAATTGCCATAATATCTCATTATGCATATACAGGTATGAAGAGTGTTCTATCAAAAAAGGATGAGAAAACTGCTATTAGAGTAAGTAGTGGATTAGCAGCAGGTTTGGGCACATTGACAAATACGGTTGGTGTATTGGGGATGATATATCTAAGACATGCTGCCCAGTATGGGGAAGCACTGGGTATTGGTTCAGAAGGAGTAGGTGCTTTCTTGTTAGGAGTAGGGGCTACAAATGGCATTCCAGAGATAATCGTGGCTATACTTATAGTAGTACCAGTGATAGGGGCATTAAAGAGACTATATAAGTGATCTAAATAAAAGGAGAGAACTTAATGATACTGGTAATGGATATTGGAAATACAGATATTGTATTAGGTGTATACGATAAAAAAGAACTCATAGCGGATTGGCGTTTAGCAACTGATCATCAAAGATCAGGAGATGAGTTTGGGATGCTTATCTTAAATCTTCTCAAGTATGAAAATATTCCATATACAGGAATTAAATCTGTTGTAATATCTTCAGTTGTGCCTAGTCTTATGTTTGCATTAGAGACTTTGTGTCATCGTTATTTTAAATTAGAACCTATTGTGGTAGGTCCAGGTATAAAGACTGGTATCAACATAAAGTATGACAATCCAAAGGAAGTGGGTGCAGATAGGATAGTAAATGCTATAGCAGGTTATGAGCATTATGGAGGTCCACTTATAATTATAGATTTTGGAACAGCTACTACCTTCTGTGCCATATCTGACGAAGGTGAATATCTAGGTGGTTGTATAGCGCCGGGTATAAGAATATCTACTAATGCATTATTTGAGAGGGCATCTAAACTTCCAAAAGTAGAGCTCATAAAACCTTCTAATGTTATATGTAAAAATACAGTTAACAGCATACAAGCAGGTATAGTATATGGCTATATAGGTCAAATAAATTATATAGTGGATAAAATGAAAGAAGAATTTGAAAGTGACAATGTAAAGGTAATAGCTACAGGAGGGTTGGCAAAACTCATAGCTGGCGAATCAGATAGGGTAGATATAATAGATCCACTTTTGACTTTGGAGGGACTTAGGATTATCTATGAAAGAAACATATAAATAATCATATCTATAAAGAAACAGTTTTGTAAATTTACAAAGCTGTTTTTTTGTGTTAATATGTTAAAGAAAGTTTATAACTGGATTATAATGTGGAAGGTGGCGGGTCTCTTTGGAAACGGGAACCAAACTTTTAACTTATATTACAAGACGATTAATTACTGTATTTTTGATCATTATAATATTACTCATGTCTACCTTTATTGCATATGATTGTGCAAATATATATGTGATCTTGGAAGAAGGAATGTCTATGAGGGCAGAGTCTGTTCTTACAGATAACGAGGTATCATCTCTAGAACATTTTTTTACTCAGCATTTTCTAAGTACAGATGAACTTTTACAAAATAATAAATATGGAGAATATATAATAACGGATTATGACTATAAAATAAAGATTAAGAAAGTATGGGCGTGGCCTTGGAGTACACGAGCTAATGCAACAATACAGGAAATTGTATCTGATATATCTGGAGATATGAGGATTACAGAGGACGAATTAGATGAGTTAGATGCAGAAGATGAATTAGATGAAAACGAAAATGCAAATAATGGTGAATCTTCTGTACCTGAATGGGAGAATGGTGAAAAGCTAGTGCGTCTCAAAAAGGTAAATGGACGGTGGCTAATAGATGAAGTTATATTGGAGCGTCCACTAGAGAAGTTTGAATGAGTTGAAAAAACATACACCCCCTATAGGGGGTGTATGCATTTAAACTGCTTTTAAAAATCTGTATTGCGCCTGATACAATTCATAATACAGACCTTTTTTTGCAATGAGTTCATCATGACTACCACTTTCAACTATATGTCTATTGTCTACCACCATTATTCTATCTACTTTTCGTATGGTTGATAATCTATGAGCGATTACAAAAGATGTGCGTCCTTTTAAAAGTCGTTCTAGAGCTTTTTGTATGAGTATTTCTGTTTGAGTATCAATACTAGATGTAGCTTCATCTAATATAAGTATTTTAGGATCAGCAAGTAGGGCTCTTGCAAAGGATATAAGTTGTTTTTGCCCAACTGACAATCTAGAACCTCTTTCTTTTACTTCAGTATAATA
>DGES01000103.1:0-1432 GCA_002386065.1 Firmicutes bacterium UBA3920 | reverse complement strand
TACCATAGCGTATGTTGTCCATGATGGTACCAGAGAAGATAAATGTATCTTGCATCATAATTCCCATCTGTTTTCTTAACGAGTGAAGCTTTACGTCTCGTACATCATAGCCATCTATACATACGGATCCTTCTGTTACATCATAGAAACGGCTTATGAGATTTACTATCGTGCTTTTGCCGGCGCCGGTAGGTCCTACAAGCGCTATTGTTTCACCTGGACTTACATTAAAGCTTACATTTTCGAGGACTATTTTTTTGTTATCATAGCTAAATGTGACATTATCAAATTCTACTCTACCTACTATTTCAGGCATTTCTATGGCATTTGGACTATCTTGGATCTCAGGTTCAGTGTCCATTATTTCAAAAATACGTTCAGTAGAAGCCATGGCCACTAATATTGAATTATAGAAGTTTGAAATATTGTTAAGTGGTTCCCAAAACCTTCCCGAATACCAAATTATAGACAAAAGCACACCTACTGTTATATCTTCTACTCCTAATGCCTTTACGCCAAATATATAAATGAGTACTGTGCCTATGGTAGAGATTAAATCAATGCAAGGCCAAAATAGATTATTTACTTTTATAGCATCCATCCATGTGGATTTTATATCGTTATTTAATTCTAAGAATATATTTTCATTTTCCTTTTCTCTTACAAATGCTTGTATTACCTTCATTCCAGAGAGACTTTCATGGAGATAAGCATTCATGTTGGATGTTTTTTTACGTACTTCTTGCCATCTGTGACGTATCTTTCTTTTCAATTTAAAGGTTACCAATAAAAGTAAGGGTATGGTGGACATAGATATAAGGGTAAGTTTTACATCTATTGTAAGCATTATTATGATGATTATTATGAGAGTTAAAAAATCTATAAGTACGTTTACAATACCATCGGTAAATAATCCATTTAATGAATTTACATCATTTATTACCCTTACCATTATCTTACCTGCTGGTCGACTATCAAAAAAAGAAAGAGAAAGAGTTTGAATGTGATCGAATAAATCTTGTCTGAGAGTCGCAATAGCAGATCTTCCTGCTCTATCCATTATGCGAATCCTATACCTTTGGCATATTGCATTTACAGCATTTGCTAATATATATATAAGAAGTACCCATTGAAGGCCATCTATTTTCCCTATACTTATATAATCATCTATAGATATTTTCATGAGATATGGTCCTGCTAAACTAGTTATGGCTACAATTACCATGAGGAAGAAAGATATAATTACTTCTTTTTTATAGGGAGACAGATAACTTAAAAGCCGTTTAAATTGATTTTTATCAAATGGTCTTTCAATTGCTTCATCTTCTATAAGTTTTGTTTGAGCCATTTATATCACCTGCCCTCCAATATTAATTTCATCAAAATCTTTATATTGTTTTCTAAACATATCATAATAAAGTCCTTTTTTAGT
>DGES01000129.1:128705-138883 GCA_002386065.1 Firmicutes bacterium UBA3920 | reverse complement strand
ATAAGTGTTCTGCAAACAGCTCGTTCACAGTAGCTAATTCGAAGACGACGCCGTCATATGAGCTTCGCCTTAGTCTCGTGGGCTCGGAGATGTGTATAAGAGACAGATCTAATTTAGTGTTAAAACATAGTTATTTGACTAGTTTCGGGCAAATCGTCTAATGCTCCATTTTCTTTTAATATATCTATTACTGCCTTAGAAACTTTTGCTCTGTTTTTAAGATCCTCAATCGATATAAAAGGATTTTCTTTTCTCGCCAATACAATATTATTTGCAGCATTAATGCCTATTCCTTGAAGGGCATTTAAAGGAGGTAAAATCTTATTGCCATTAACAAGTTTAAACATTGTTGCATCTGATCTGTATAGATCTACAGGTAAAACATTAATTCCCCTACATAGCATTTCTAAAGAAACTTCTAAAACTGTTATTAATCCTCTTTCCTTTGCAGAAAGATTATTTCCTTTAATTTCTAAATTTTTTATTTTATTACGAACTGCATCCTCTCCCCTTAGTATAGTAACAATATCAAAATCATCAGCTTTTACTGTAAAGTAAGTTGCATAAAAAGCCTCTGGATAATGTACCTTAAAATAAGCTATTCTAAAAGCCATAAGTACATAAGCTGCAGCATGAGCTTTGGGGAACATATATTTTATTTTTTTACATGAATCTATAAACCAATTGGGAATATTATATTTTACCATTTTATCTTCCAATTCTTCAGTTAGTCCTTTACCTTTTCTTACTCTTTCCATTATTTTAAAAGCATCAGTAGATTCCAATCCCTTATGCATCAAATATATCATTATATCATCTCTTGTACATATCACTTCTGAAAGTTCAGCAACACCATTTTTTATCAAAAGTTGAGCATTGTTTAGCCACACATCTGTTCCATGAGATAAACCACTTATTCTAATTAATTCAGAAAAAGTAGTTGGTCTCGTATCAATAAGCATCTGTCGTACAAACTTTGTGCCAAATTCAGGGATACCATATGTTCCTACCTCACTTCCTATTTCTTCCGGTGTTAATCCTAGTGATTTAGTGCTTGAAAATATGGCCATCGTATCCGCATCGTCTAATGGAATATTTGTTGCATCTACACCTGTTATATCTTCTAACATTTTTATTATAGTAGGGTCATCATGGCCTAATATATCTAACTTTACTAACGTATTACTTATTGAATGATAGTCAAAATGGGTTGTTATAACTCCAGAGTCTTTAGAATCGGCAGGATGTTGAATTGGAGTAAATTTATGGATATTATTGCCTTTCGGTACTACCATTACACCACCGGGATGTTGTCCGGTTGTTCTTTTCACTCCAGAACATCCTGTAACTAATCGTTTTATTTCAGCACTATTCGCATAAGCGTCTTTTTCATCAAGATATTTTTTTACAAATCCAAAAGCAGTTTTCTCAGCTATTGTACCTATGGTACCAGCTCTAAATACTTGTCCCTTACCAAATAGTTTTTCCGTATATTTGTGTGCTTCTATTTGGTATTCACCTGAAAAGTTAAGATCTATATCAGGAACTTTATCACCTTTAAAACCAAGAAATACCTCAAAGGGAATATCAAATCCATCTTTTTTATAAATTTCACCACATTTAGGACATTTCCTGTCGGGTAAATCAACTCCACAAGCATATTTAGTAATATCAATATCAAAGTCTGAATGTTTACAGTTAGGACATATATAATGAGGTGGCAAAGGATTTACCTCTGTTATATCTGTCATAGTTGCTACAAAAGATGAACCGACTGATCCCCGTGAACCTACAAGATATCCATCATCTAAAGATTTTTTAACCAATTTGTGGGCAATTAAATATAATACAGCATAACCATTATCAATTATAGAATTTAGTTCATTTTCTAATCGCTTTGATACAATTTGTGGAAGCTTATCCCCATATATGAGTTTAGCTTTTTGGATTGCCATATCTTTAATTTCTTTATCGGCACCAGGTATATCTGGTGGATATAGCCCATCTGGAAAAGGTTTTATCTCATCTATCATATCTGCAATTAGATTAGTATTATGTATAACTACTTCTCTACATTTTTTTTCACCTAAATAGGCAAATTCTTCTAACATTTCTTCAGTTGTCTTTAAATATAATGGAGCTTGATTGTCAGCATCACTAAATCCTTGTCCATACATTAAAATGCGCCTAAAATATTCATCGTGAGGGTCGAGAAAATGCACATCTCCAGTAGCAACAACTGGTTTATTAAATTTTTCCCCTAATTGTACTATTTTTCGGTTTATATTTTTTAGTTCTTCTTCATTTTTTATATGACCTTCTCGTATATGAAATTCATTGTTTGCTATTGGCTGAATCTCTAAATAATCATAAAACTTGACTATTTCATCAATGACAGTCTCACTTTCCTCATGTAATATTGCTTTAAAAAGTTCACCTGCTTCACATGCACTACCCACTATAATGCCCTTTCTGTATTTTGTAAGTAAACTTTTTGGTATCCTTGGCTTTCTATAAAAATAATCTATATGAGATTTCGATATAAGTCGATACAGATTTTCTAGACCTTCTTGATTTTGAGCAAGCAATATTACATGATTATTTGGTAATTTGTTTAAGTCTACATTAGCTGAAATCTTAGTATTTATTTCATTTAAAGAGGCAATTCCCATATCTTCCATTATATCTATTGATTTTAGCAATATTTCTCCCGTTGCTTTTGCATCATCTAAAGCCCTATGATGATTATCCAAGTTTATCCCTAAATATTCTGCTACTACATTTAATTTGTGACTTTTTAATTCTTTAAATAAAGCCCTAGAGAGATCTAATGTATCAAGTATTGGATTTTTTATTTTCATATTTAACTTTTTGGCATTGTGTTTTATAAAACTTAAGTCAAAAGAAGCATTATGGGCAACAAGTACTCCATCTTCTATAAATTCTTTAAATTCTATTAATACTTCGTCTATTGCAGGAGATTCAGCTACCATTTCATCTGTTATTCCAGTTAATTCAGTAATCTTTTCAGGGATATGAATACCTGGATTTACAAAAGATTTAAAGCTGTCAATTATTTGTTTATTTTTTATTTTTACAGCACCAATTTCTGTAATTTTATCTTTTTTTACATTTAAACCTGTGGTTTCTATATCAAGAACTATAAATGTTTGATCAAGTCCTCGTTCATTGCCATTTATCACTATAGGATTACAATCATTTATAAGATATCCTTCTACTCCATATAATATTTTTATATTATTCTTTTTACCTGCTTCATAGGCCTCTGGAAATGCTTGCACTACCCCATGATCGGTGATGGCAATGGCACGATGCCCCCACTGGGCAGCTCTCTCCACAAGTAATTTTGTAGACGTTATACCATCCATTGAACTCATATGGGTATGAAGATGAAGTTCAACTCGCTTTTCTTTTGACGTATCCATTCTGCATTTTTTTGTTGTTTCCACGATACTATCTATCATTATTACTAATTCTCGTTGATAAGTATCGAAAATACATTCACCTTTAACTTTTACACTATTACCTATTTGAAGTTTTTTAAATAAATATTCAGAGCGTTCTTTACTGCTAAATAGTTTTGCAATAATAGAATTTGTATAATCTGTTATATACAGAATAAATATGTATTTCCCACTTTTAGTTTCTCGTATATCTAAATCAAAAATAACACCTTCGATTACAATTGTTCCACTTTCTTCGTCTATACTAGATATATCTATAGGCGTGTCTGTAAAATTTCTTCCAAAGATCACGTTATTAGATATATTTGAATCTTTTTGAACTTGAGATAGGGTTTTTGTCATATTTTTTGTATATTTCTGAACCATTTTATTTATTTCATTTTCTCGTTCCATTAGAAAATCTTTACAAAAATTTTTGTTTTTCTTACCCACAAAATTTATTTCCACAGGTATATCTATCTCAAGTATCTTTTTTAAATTTTTGTTTATATACGTGTCAATATTTTTCATTTTAAAAAATTCATATCCAATGTAATCTTCTATGTAAATATAAATCTTGCCATTATCAAAATTGCTTTTACACTTAGCTAACCATGGAATGCATGAAGGTATATTTTTTTGCAGTATAGCTACCATATCATTCCAAATCAAGTTATAATTTTCTGTAAAAAAAGATTCATCTAATGGGTATGTAATTTTTATTTCTATTTTATTAACAACACGAATCTGCTTTTTTATATGGTTTTCTATACGTTTCAATAATAAGTACTTTATGTATAAATTACTACTAAAATGTAGGACCCATTTTTTATCTTTCTTATATACGATAGCCCTATTGAATGTCATATTATCAAATAATTCTTTTAGATCATCATCGAATAATTCCTGTAATAAAATTTTGTCATTTATTGCATTTATCATATATTTTGAAATACACTCCCTTATATATTTGATTATAAATCAAATGATTTTAAGAGGTTATCTAAAAAACTAGTTTCTATTAAATTCTTTAGCAATTTCCCAATACATCTTAAATCTAGCCATTAACCCTTTGCTTATACCCATTTTTTCTTCTTTCATTACATGGCTGACATTGTCTAATGGTACTTTGAGAATTCTAAGTTGCTTTTCACTAGCCTTCTTTGTAAGCATAAGTTCTATACCAAAGCCATCAGGCCAGTTATTTCCCTTTACATCATCTAGTATAGATTTTTTAATAGCTCTTTGCCCTGTTAAAAAAGGTGTTATCTTTTGTGCAAGATCAGTAGTGCTTCGACCGCCATGGAATACTCCCAAAGTCATGTCAACTATATCTAATTGTATAGGAATAATAAGATTCTCAACATGATAAGATTTAATACCTTTTAAATCAGCATCTAAAAAGAGAATAATAGGAGAATGGGCATTATAAAGTCCAACTTTCATGGCAAATCCTTTACCACAATTGCGTTCAAGTTCAATTACATCTACTTTAAAAGCCCTTGCAATACCTGCAGTGTTATCGGTAGAACCATCGCTAATTACAATTATTTCCTTGATTACATCTACAGAACATACTGCAGATAGTACTTCTCCTATATATTGTTCTTCATTGTAAGCTGGGATAATTGCGGTAACGTTCATTTTTATCGATCAACTCCTGAATGCTTGATAAAAGGAGTTCAACAGCCCTTTCCTTAGGGTATGTTCCAACTATTTCTCCCTTTTTAAATAACGCTACCTTTCCCCTTCCCCCTGCTATGCCCAAATCAGCATCTTTAGCTTCTCCTGGTCCATTTACAACACAACCCATTATCGCTACTTTTAATGGATAATCTATATGCCTCGTCTTTTCTCTAACCTCTTTAACTATAGATAAAAGATCAAGATCACATCTGCCGCAAGTAGGACAAGAAATTATTTCTATTCCTTCTTGTTTTAAACCTAATGTTTTTAATATAGCAATCCCAACTTCCACTTCCTTTAGTGGAGAATCAGTAAGGGACACTCTTAGTGTGTCTCCAATTCCCTCAGTAAGCAAATATCCTATACCTATTGCAGATTTTATGGTTCCTTCAAATAATGTTCCAGCCTCAGTAATTCCAATGTGTAGTGGATAATCTACACGCTTCGCTATATATTTATAGGCTTCAATAGTCTTTAAAACATCTGACGATTTTAAAGAAATTACTATTTCCTCATATCCAAGACTTTCTAGTATTCTTACATGTTCTAAAGCACTTTCTCCAAGAGCCTTTGGTGTGTTTCCATATTTTTGAAAAATGTCTTTTTTAATAGAGCCACTATTTACTCCAATACGAATGGGTATATTCCTTTCTTTCGCCGCATCTACTACTTTTTGTACGTTTTGTGTAGAACCAATATTACCAGGATTTATACGTAGCTTATCGATCCCTGCTTTAATAGATTTTATTGCCAACCTATAATCAAAATGAATATCAGCAACTAGTGGAATACTAGTATATTTTTTTATTACTCTTATGGTTTCAATGCATTTTTCATCATATATGGCCAATCTGACAATATCACAACCTGCCTGTTCTAATTCTATTACTTGTTTTATCGTACTTTCTATATCTTTAGTATCAGTATTTGTCATAGATTGTATGGATATAGGATTGTTCCCACCTATTTTGACTCTACCTACATTTACGACCTTAGTATTTCTCCTCTCCATGGTTAACCTCCTATTTTATCCGGCAATATCCTTAAATGTTACCACTATCATAAGTAGAAGTAACAAAACAAATCCTATTAAATTAATAAGTCCTTCTTTTTCTCTATCTATAGGTTTACCCCTCACACCTTCAATTATTAACAATAATAGTCTTCCACCATCTAATGCTGGAAATGGTACCAAGTTTATTATACCAAGATTTAAACTAATTATTATAGCTAGATTTATTAATTGTTCGGCTCCTGCTTGAGCTGCCTTACCAATTTCACCAACTATACCTACAGGCCCAACAATATCTTCTATTCCTTCATGCTTAAATATTAAATTTCCTAGAAATTTTAGCATTATAACAGACATCTTTCCTATATTCGAAATTGCCATTACTATTGAACGTCCAATACCCAGTTTTTTTAGTTCATAGCCAAATTTGATACCAATTAAATATAAGTTGGTATCTTCATCATATTGAGGAATTACCGTAAAAGTTTTATGTTCCTCGTTTCTTATTACTTCTATGGTTGTTGGTTTTGAACCATTTTTATTTAGTACTTCTCTTATGGTTTCAACTGCATCCTCTACATCTATATTAGATAAATCTATATTGTCAATTGCCACAATTATATCATCTTTTTGAATGCCAGCAATATGAGCAGGACTATCTTCTATAATCTCTGCTATAGTAGGTGATGGTATATATATACCATGTGTGGAAAACAGTATCGATAGTAATATTATGGCAAAAACAAAATTCATGAGTGCACCAGACACTACAACCAAACATCTTTTCCAAACTGCTACATTGTTAAATGCTCTAGGATCGTTAGAATTATCATCTTCACCTAAGAATTTCACGTAACCGCCTATTGGTAAAGCCCTTAAAGAATACACAGTATCTTTTCCCTCATATTTTAATAGCCGAGGTCCCATGCCAATTGAAAACTCTTCTGCGTATATTCCAACCATTTTTCCCGTCATAAAATGTCCAAATTCATGTACCATAATTATTACACTTAAAACGATTAAGGCTATAATGATATTCACTTTTTATACACCATCCTTTTGTTTTATCTTAGCATTTCTTTCAAAGTTCTATCAATATCTAAAATGTTTTGGATTGAAGGATTATAGATAATATCATTTAGATGGTAATTCATAACCTTCTCTATTAGTTTAGGGATATCAGTAAACCCTATACTACCTGCAAGAAATTTTTGAACAGCAATTTCATTTGCTGCATTTAGAGCAGTTGGCATTGTTCCTCCTATTTGGGCAGCTTCATAGGCTAGTCTTAAACATGGAAAACGTTCAAAATCTGGTTGTTCAAACGTTAATGTACCCACATCATAAAGATTTAATTTAATACCAGTAGGCATACGTTTGGGGTAGCTAAGGGCATATAATATAGGTATACGCATGTCTGGCATAGCCATATTAGCAAGGAAAGAACCATCTATAAATTCCACCATTGAATGTATGATACTTTGTGGATGAATCACTACTTTTATTTTATCTAAATCAACGTTAAATAACCACATTGCCTCTATAACTTCTAAACCTTTATTCATAAGTGTTGAGCTATCAATCGTTACTTTATCTCCCATATCCCAATTAGGATGTTGAAGTGCCTCATTAGCAGTGACTTTTTTAAGCTCTAAAATATCATGATCTTTAAAAGGACCACCAGATGCTGTTAAATATATATTTTCTATTTCACGCTTATCAGTACAGCCCTGTAGACATTGAAAAACTGCTGAATGCTCACTGTCTACAGGCAATATATTAGCACCTGTTTTTTGGGCCATAGAGGTTACAAGCTCTCCTCCTGCTACAACAGACTCTTTATTAGCAAGTGCCACATCAATGCCTTGTGATAAAGCATAATATGTGATTTCAAGTGCAGCAATACCTACAATAGCTATTAATATAATATCTACATCTAATGAACTTATCATCTCTTTTAGTCCTTCGGTACCTGAGTATACTTTTATATTATGTTTATATTGATTAAAAAAATTTTTATAACTATCTTTATCAGTTATAGTTATGCATTCTGGTTTAAATTTCATTATTTGCTCATTGAGCAATGCTATATTAGAATGAGCTGATAATGCTTTAACTTGAAAACAACTAAATTTTGAGATAATATCTAAGGCTTGAGTCCCTATAGAACCAGTTGAGCCTAATATCGCTATCTTTTTGCTCATATTACACCTCTCAAATAAGAAATAAAAAATAATATGTAAATATAATTGGCAATGAAAACAATATACTATCAAATCGGTCCATAATGCCACCATGTCCTGGAAGAATCTTACCAAAATCTTTTACGTTACAAAATCTTTTAATACAAGAAGCTGTCAAGTCTCCTAGTTGACCAAATATACCAGCTAATAGACCTATAATAATATAATGGATTAAGGCAAGATCTAAACTAAAATAATTATTATAAAGCAAACCAATTATAAAACCTGTAATAGTACTTCCTATTAACCCACCAATACTACCTTCTACCGTCTTTTTAGGACTAATATTTGGATTAAGTTTAATATTGCCAAACTTTGAACCAATAAAATATGCAAAAGTATCGCTGGCCCAAGTTGTTAAAAAAGTAAATATAACGAAGTAATTACCATATATTCCACAATTACTTTTAAGAAATATTAAACATAAAGATATTATTCCTGGATATACAAAACTTAGTATTGTTAAAGCTGAATCTAAAGGAGATATTTTTTGATTAAATACTGGCATTGAAAGACTGGTTATAGTTGCCAATATTATAGTCAAAATTCCACCAATAGCTTTTCCATTTCTTAAAAAAAAATAAAATATTAGTACAAAAATATATCCAATGGGTGTAACAGGATGATAGCCACATCTATGTAGAGCATTATAAATTTCATGCATACCAATAAATGCAAAAAATAACACAGATAAATTATAAAACCAACCACCAAAATATATCATTAACACAATGTATAACACAATAAATATTGCAGTTATGATTCGATCTTTTAACATATTGCTGACCATCCTTCCATAAAGTTTATTTAATTCCACCAAATCTTCGTTGTCTTCCTTGGTAATCTAATATTGCACGTAATAAATCTTTTTGATTGAAATCTGGCCAAAGTAAATTGGACTTACTAAACCATAGTTCAGTATAAGCTATCTGATATAGTAAAAAATTACTTATTCTATACTCGCCACTTGTACGAATGAGTAAATCAGGATCTGGCATGTCCGCTGTATAAAGATATTCAGCAAATACGCTCTCATTTATATCATCCATATTCAAAATACCTAATTGAATGTCCTTAATTATACGTTTGGTAGCCCTTACTATATCTTTTCTCCCACCATAGTTTAAGGCAATATTGAGTTTCAAACCAGTATTACTATAAGTCTTATCAAGAGCATAATTGATTTCTTTTTGTACATGGTCAGGAAATGCATCTATATCACCCAATACATTGAGTTTAATATTGTTATCGTACAAATAATCTAATTTTTTTTGTAAATATTCTACTAATAAATCCATAAGAGCTGTTATTTCTTCGTCTGGTCTGTTCCAATTTTCAGTAGAAAACGCAAACAATGTTAAATATTGGATACCTATTTTTGCACTTATTTCGACAATATCTGTTATTGCTTCACTACCATACCTATGTCCTATTTCACGAGGTAATCCTCTTTTTTGTGCCCATCTACCATTTCCATCCATAATTATAGCTATATGCTGTGGTAAAGGCCTTTTTTTTACTTTTTTAATAAGTCTCTTTGTGGAATTTTTACATTTAAAAACATCCTTTAAGCTCATTAGTTTTAAAAAACCTCTTTCCCTAATTTAGAATTATACATATTATATCTTTTTTCATAGATATTAGCCAATAAAATTTAGAAATTTATCTATATCTTGATTATTAAAAATCAATTAAATATCTAGGTTCATTATATTGAACTAATATTACGCAATTTTGCAGTTTATTTATTTTTACAACTGACTAGGGATGAGT
>DGES01000129.1:123550-128521 GCA_002386065.1 Firmicutes bacterium UBA3920 | reverse complement strand
ACTCATCCCTAGTCAGTTGTAAAAGATGATTTAGCTTGTTGGCAAAATATCAATAATATATTGAAGAAATTTTCAATCTACTGAAGATTTTTTAAAATAAGACACCGTCAATTCTATAATATTATCACCAATGTGTTTTTGTCTTATAACTCTTTTATCCCAGTCTATACTGTTATATTCACAGAGATGATAAGGAGCAGTATATATTTTAATATAAAGTACAATATTGGGATTATGTTTATGTAGTATATCTATCGCTTCATTTAATAAATAGCCTACTATTTCTATCATATCAAATTATAACTCCATGATTTCCTTTTCTTTTTCTTGTATAATTTCATCAATTTTAGTTGTATATTCATCTGTCAATTCCTGAACTTTTTTTTCTGCAGTTTTTAATTCATCCTCTGTCAATTCTGAGTCTTTTTCCATTTGCCTAAACTTATCATTGGTATCTCTTCGAATAGCCCTTATGGCAATCTTAGCTTCTTCACCCATTTTTTTGATCATTTTAACTAATTCTCTTCTACGTTCTTCGGTAAGTTCAGGAAAAACTAATCTAACTACTTTTCCATCATTAGTTGGATTAATACCAATATCAGATTTTTGTATTGCCTTTTCAATTTCTGGTAACAAATTGGCATCCCATGGAGAAATTACCAGAAGTCTTGGTTCAGGAACACTGATATTAGCAAGTTGATTTATAGGTGTCATAGCACCATAGTAATCAACGAGTATCCTTTCTAATAACTTGGGATTTGCACGACCTGCTCGTATACCTGCTAAATCATCTTTTAGCACTTTTATAGTTTTATCCATACGCTTAGAGGCATCTTTTAAATATTGATTTATCATTTTTCAACCTCCCCGTCTATTGTTGTACCAATTTTTTTACCCATTACAGCAGTTTTTATATTATTTTTATTATCAAGACCGAATACTATTATCGGTATATTGTTATCCATACATAAAGATATAGCAGTTGTGTCCATTACATTTAGTCCTCTATTGAGAACTTCAATATACGTTATGTGTTCAAACATTTTTGCATTGGGATTTTCTTTTGGGTCATCATCATATACACCATCAATATTTTTAGCCAACAATATGACCTCTGCATCAATTTCTGCTGCACGTAGTGATGCAGTCGTATCTGTAGAGAAAAACGGATTACCTGTTCCACATGCAAATATTACTACACGACCTTTTTCTAGATGTCTAACCGCTTTTCTTCTTATATAGGGTTCTGCTATTTGGCGCATTTCAATAGCTGTTTGAACTCTGGTTGGTACATTTTTACTTTCTAATGCATCTTGCAAAGCTAGAGCATTTATAACTGTAGCTAACATTCCCATATAATCTGCTGTACTTCTGTCCATCCCTATACCATCTCTGCCGCGCCATATGTTGCCACCACCTACTATTATGGCTATTTCAACTCCTAAGTTATAGACTTCTATAATTTGATCAGAGATCATATCTAGTACATCGTTATCAATTCCAAAGCCTTTTTTACCTGCTAAAGCTTCTCCACTTAGTTTTAACACTATGCGTTTGTATACGGGATTTTCTGGCTCCATACACATAACCTCTCCTTATAATTATAGTTTCTACAGAACTTTTGAATATCCTTCTTTTTTAAAAAAGAGAACACATTGTGTTCCCTTTTTTATTTTATTTGTTCCATAACTTCTTCTGCAAAGTTATCTTCCCTTTTTTGTAGTCCTTCGCCTCTCTCATATCGAACAAATCTACGTATATTTATATTTTCACCGATGGTCGAAATTTTTTCATTGACAAGATCCTGTATTGTCTTATCTGGATCTTTAACAAAAGGTTGTTCTAATAGGCAATTTTCTTCAAAAAACTTATTTAATCTACCGTCGACTATCTTATCAACAATTTTTTCTGGTTTACCTTCATTTAATGCCTGCGTCCTTAGTATTTCTTTTTCTTTATTAATTATTTCCTCAGGAACTTCTTCACGAGATAAATATTTGGGATTCATAGCAGCTATATGCATTGCAATATCTCTAACAAAATCTTTGAACTCATCTGTTTTAGCCACAAAATCAGTTTCACAATTGACTTCAACTAGAACTCCTATTCTCCCATCTGGATGTATATAAGAGTCAACTAACCCTTCAGCAGCTATACGACTAGCCTTCTTTGCTGCAGCTGCTAAACCTTTTTCACGAAGTATTTCAGTTGCCTTTTCAATGTCACCATTTGCTTCTTCTAATGCCCTTTTACAGTCCATCATGCCAGCACCTGTGGCTTCCCTCAATTCTTTTACCATTGAAGCAGTGATCATTTCCATTCCTCCTTATTAAGTTTTCTTAATGCTATATAAGATATTTGTTATTCGAAATCAACTTCACAAAACAAAAGGAAAGAATGGGGATGTGTCCCCCTCTTTCCCCTTTACTAACTATTTTTCTATGCTATCTGCAGCCGGTTCTAGATTGTCTTCACCATTTTCTTTGCTTTCTATTTCTTCTACTTCTTCTTTTTCTTTGTTTTCTATATCTTCTGCATTAAACTGTTCGCCTTGCTTGCCTTCGAGAACAGCATCTGCTATTTTGGATGTAATTAGCTTAATAGCACGAATAGCATCATCATTACCTGGAATTACATAATCAATCTCATCAGGATCACAATTAGTATCTACTATTGCAATTATGGGTATCCCTAGTATTCTTGCTTCAGAGACAGCTATACGCTCTTTTCTAGGATCAACTACATATATTGCACTTGGTAATCCAGGCATATCTTTTATACCACCTAAGTTTCTTTCTAGTTTCTCCATTTCGGATCTAAGCTGAATAACCTCTTTTTTAGGCAATACATCGAATACCCCATCTTCTTCCATTTGGGTAAGTTCTTCTAATCTATCAATCCTCAGCTTAATAGTCTTATAATTTGTAAGCATTCCCCCAAGCCATCTTTGATTTACATAATACATTCCACATCGTTTTGCTTCATATTCTATAGATTCTTGAGCTTGCTTTTTTGTTCCTACAAATAAAATACTTTCACCTTGAGCAGAAAGGTCCCTTACAAAATTATATGCTTCTTCAATTTTTTCTACAGTCTTTTGAAGATCGATTATATATATGCCGTTTCTCTCTGTAAAAATATATGGAGCCATTTTGGGATTCCAACGGCGAGTTTGATGACCAAAATGAACACCAGCTTCTAAAAGTTGTTTCATAGTAACTATTGACATATATTCACCTCCTCAGTTAATCCTCCCCTCTAATCATCCTAATATGTAACTCTTTATATAAAAGAGCACCAACACATTAGTCAATAGAGAGTGTGTATTTCCTTTAGTAGTATAGCACATGAGTATTTTAAAATCAACAAATATTTTGGGGGACATAATTTTCGTGTTGGTCCATTGTTTTTAAATATAACACTTTTCTAGTTTTTTTATGAGCTTTATAAAGTAGCTTGGCAACTCTCCTTCAAATTCCATATATTCCTCTGTAACGGGATGTATAAAACCTATTTTCTTTGCATGTAATACTTGTCCCTGGACTTTAAATCTCTGCTTCTTTGAACCATATACAGTATCTCCCACTATAGGGTGACCAATGTGTGTCATGTGTACTCTTATCTGATGTGTTCGACCCGTCTGAAGTTTTAGTTCTACCAATGTATATTTTTCACCAAATCTTTTCAATACTTTAAAATAAGTTATTGCCCGCCGACTAGATTGGGTATCTATAACCGTCATTTTCTTTCTATCCACAGGATGCCTACCTATGTGCGTATCTATCACACCTTTATCTTCATCTATATTACCCTCTACTATAGCCCAATATATACGGAGCATCTTTCTGTCTTTCAATTGCTTAGAAAGAGCTTTGTGAATCATATCTCTTTTAGCAATAACTAAAAGGCCAGAAGTATTCTTATCTAAACGGTGAACAATCCCTGGTCGTAATACTCCTCCTACATTAGATAGTCTGTCGAAGTGGTATAAAATAGCATTTACTAATGTGCCTGAATAAATATCCTGTGTAGGATGGACAAGCATTCCCTTTGGTTTATCTATTACTGCTAAATACTCATCTTCATACAATATGTCTATTGGAATATCTTCTTCAAGTATTTCTATCTTTTTCGGAGGTGGAATTGTTATATCTACAATATCATTAGATTTCAACTTGTAATGTGCCTTGAGTTTTTTACTGTTATTTACTAATACATATCCTCCTCTTATTAAATCTTGGATATAAGATCTAGTGAGTTTATTTAGTTTATCAGTTAAAAATACATCGAGCCTCATTCCTTCTTCTGTATCTTGTACAGTAAAAAACGTCCTCTTCACATCCACCCCCCTTTCTAACCACAGAATATTATTTAAATTCTTTTCCTTCTATAAATAATAGATAATAAGCCAATAGTATAGTACCAACTACAACAAAACAATCGGCCATATTAAATACTGGAAAATCTATAAATGTAATATGAAACATGTCTACAACATAGCCATTTTTTATTCTATCTATAAGATTTCCAATGGCTCCTCCCAATACTAAGCATAGGCTTATTCTGAATATAAAGGGCATATTATCCTCAGTATATAAGTAATATAATATTCCTATGCAGATTACGATAGTTAAAACTATGAATAACCACCTTTGATTTTGTAGTATTCCAAATGCGGCTCCACGATTTTCTACATATGTAAAACTAAATATATTTTTTATTACAGGTATACTTCCTTTGGGCTTTAAATATGTAGATGCCCAATATTTTATCAATTGATCAATTATTACCATAATAAATATTATAACTACTGCCAAACAAAACTCCCCCTTTTGCATTAATAAAAATTTCAACTGTTATTAAATGTTTTTCACCTAGTGACATTAGTAATTATAACATATATAAGAATATTATAATTACTAAAAAAGTTAATAAATTTGCATTTTTGGACTAACTATAAACTCCCTTAAG
>DGES01000129.1:74937-123444 GCA_002386065.1 Firmicutes bacterium UBA3920 | reverse complement strand
CTTAAGGGAGTTTATAGTTAGTCCTCTGGTAACTGAGCTTTGTATTGCTCATCTGTTATATCCTCTATGTCTTGCTTTTTATCCATCGTCTTATTATCATATAAATCATTATCATACCAATCTAATGTCAAATTTTCAGTTTTATTATATTGAGCAACATCTTGCCATACATCTTCTCCATCATATGATATATGATCTGTATCATCGAAATTTGTCCTTTCAAATGGTGGATAGAGAGATATTTCTTCATACTTTTCCTCCATCTCTAAAGATTGTCCTGTACTATCTTTACAATTTCAGTAATAAATTTGCCTATTATGGGAAGATTCTTATTAGCTAGCTTTGTAAGAAAATATATGGTAATAGCTCCTAAGATAGAAAAACCTATAGCCATTCCCAATCCTCTTGCTAGACCTGATATAAAATTAGTTATCAATACTCTTTTTGTATTGCCTAGATATTCAACATAGTCACCAAACTTCATCTTTTCAAGTGTATTTGCCAATTCCCTTATCTTTTTCACTTCTCTATCTGCTCTATCCACATTTGTCTCCTTTCTGTAATAGTATTAACTTTATAAGGAGAATAATACACAAAATAAAAGAAGATATACATCTAATATATGTATATCCCCCATATTTTAATCTTCTTCATTTAGATCTATCTTTTCAGCGTCTAACATTTCAAGTTGAGTAGTAAGTAATGTCTTAAATCTTCCTTTGAATATTTGCATTTGTCTCTTTATTTCCTCATATTCCTTTTTTAGCATTATAACTTCTCTATTTGCTTCTTCAATTATTCTATTTGCCCTATCTTCGGCTTGTTCTATAATTAAATCAGCTTTTTTTTGACCAGTTGCTATCACTTCATCTGCCGTTTGCTGAGCTGTTACTAAAGTTTCTTTGAGTGTGGCTTCCATAGTTTTGTAACTATCCATCTGTTCTTTTAAAGCAGTTAATGCATCTTTCATGTCTAAGTTTTCTTTATATAGTTTTTCGAATTCTTCCATAACTTCATCTAAAAATTCATCTACCTCATCTTCACTATATCCCCTTAAAACTCTTGAAAATTCTTTATTATATATATCTATCGGAGTGAGACCCATATTGTGACATCCTCCTCTAAATGTATCGTTCTATCTTTACCAATAATCTGTCTTTTTTAGTTCTCCTCATGACATCTTTATATCTTATTCTACCCATACCACGTATTGTTATCATATCTCCAGATTCTATGACATAAGATGGTTTAGTATGTACTTCCCAATTGACCATTACACGACCAGATTTTATTATGTTGACACTCTTAGTTCGAGATATACCAAAGCCGGCGCTAACTATACAATCAAGCCTTTTAGATGGTATAACTGCTTTTATAATTTTAATATCTGGACCTTTAACTTTTATTTCATCTGTGTTATGACATCTAACCTCCACCGAAGCCGAGCCAATCTTTATAAGATGTTTGACAATAAACTCTGAAATATTTTCCACGACAAATACATTAGCCACACTGCCGTCTATTATAATATCGCCAACTATATCCCTTTTTATTCCTAATCCTAAAATTGCACCTAACACATCACGATGTCCTATACTATAATATCTCTCATCCCAACTAATGGTTAAAACCTTTATAGGTGGTACATAATAATCTATGTCATACTCAATAAAAATTGAGTAAATGCAAAACAGACATCTCTCAGCGTACTTATGTCCTCCAAGTTTTAAATATCTAATACTATCGTAATTTATTAAAAAATTTTCAATATTTTTCTGTTCTACTAGATTAAAAAAATTTGTATATACAGGTATTAAACGCCTATCTGCTTTCATTATGTTATCTTCTATAGAAGCGTATAGATATTCTCTTTGCTTGTTATTCATAGCCAATATCAGCTAAAACATTACTAAATATTGCAATCGTTCTAATAACATAATAATGATTTGTAAAGCAATATAGGCGAATAATGGTGAAAAATCAACTGGAAAAGTAGGTGAACGGAACCCTTCTGTAAGCTTTCTAAATGGTGCAATAAAGGGTTCCACGATTCGACCTATAAAAATCCTTATTGGATGTTTAGGTGTCATAATCCAAGAAAGTAGGGCATTTATTACTATTAACCATGTAAATATATTTAAAAACCATATAACGCCTTGTAAGATAGATGCTAGAATTTGATCGCCCAAATTATTGCCTCCTTATTTTATATCCACTTCATCATTATCCAAAGTAAAAAAACTTTTTCCCCTCAATTCTTCCGGAATATCACCGCTTATATCTACATTGCTAGGGGCAAGTACAAATATTCCTCTTGATACTTTATGTATAGAACCATCTAATGCATATACAGCACCACTCATGAAATCCAAAACTCTCTGAGCAAGTTCTACATCAAGGGCCTCTAGATTTACAATTATTGGCTTTCTGCTTTTTAAATTATCTACAATTGTCTGTGTATCATCATATGAAAAAGGTTGATATACCATTACTTTTACATATGGATTTGAATGTATATTCACTACTTTACCCTTCTTTGTCTTTGTTTTTACCTTGGATTCAGGTTCTTCTCCAAAATAATAATCCTGTTCATATTCATCTTCTAACATATCATCTTCTAATACATTTTCCTCTAATCCAATAAAATTTAATATTTTATTAAACATAGTATTCGCCATTTGACCTCCTCCTTTATATTCTTTCTCCAAATAACGCCCTACCTATACGTATCATATTTGAACCTTCTTCTATTGCAATCTCAAAATCATTTGTCATACCCATGGAGAGATATTGCATATCCACATTTTTATACTGCTTTTTGTTGACGCTTTCGTATAGTTCTCTCAGCCTAGAAAAACAAGTACGTAATTTTTCTTCATTAGATGTATGTGGGGCAATTGTCATAAAGCCTTTTATCTTTATATTCTTTAAATTTGAAATTTGCTCAATAAATGGAAAAACTTCTTCTTCTAACACACCTCCTTTTGTAGGTTCTTTTGCTATATTTACCTGTACTAATACAGGTACTATCCTATCTATTTTCCTACCCCGCTTGTCCAATTCTTTTGCTAATGATAACCTATCAAGAGAGTGAATAAGAGCTACTTTATCCACTATATACTTTACTTTATTTGATTGCAGTCTGCCTATAAAATGCCAATTAACAGGTTGTTTTATAAGCCGATATTTTTCTCTTAATTCTTGTGCCCTATTTTCTCCAATATTGCGAACCCCTAAATTTATGGCTTCCAATATATTTTTTATATCTACATTTTTAGTCACGGCTACAATATGAATATCATCTACATTCCTTCCTGATCTGTTTGCCGCTTTGTTTACCCTATCTAACACAATATTAAGATTTTTTTCTATATCCATATTATAACTAGTCACCTCTATAAGTTCACGTACTATTTTAGCTTTATAATATCATCCTCTTTAAGAGGAGTAGTGTTTCTATCTATTATAACAAAATCTTCATCTTCTGACTCGGCAATTATATCAAAACTTATAAATTTCATATCCTCACTATTCATTTTTAGGACACCCGTTTTACCTTTTTTATCTACAAGTGCTTCCTTAGGTATTTTAAGCCCTGATACCGTCTTACTTAATTTTATATTAGTATTTCTTATATTGAGAAAATCTTCAATATCTTTATCAAATTCTATAATAATTAAAAATGTATTATTTCCTTGAACTAGTCTACTTACTTTACCTTCTAACATTTTATCTTCAAAGTCTAAAAAGTAAATTGATATCTTTTCTTCTTCTGTAAAGAAAATTTTAGGATAATCAACTTCACATACAATATACCATCGTTCTGGATTTATAAGTCTAAAAAAAGGGCTGTCAGCCTCTGCGTATTTTGCATCATTGTCATTATGGGAAAACTCCCAATTTATTAGATCTTTATAAGTCTTTATATTCATCTTTTCTAACGCAGCAAAATTTAAAACAAACTCTAATCCATCAATATAATAGCTTATAAGTCCTTCACTTGGAGCCGTAATATCAATTTTCCATTCTTTAAGCTGATTTGTCAATTGCTCTTCATACTCATAGAGTTTTTTAAGATATCCATCAGGAATAGTTTTTTTATCTATGAGCTTTTGTCGTTGTTCAAGTAAGTTTCTGAACTCTTTCTCACTTGTAGCAAGTTCCTCCAATACTCCATCTTTGACCTGGGTCTGAATCTTATATATAGATTCATCTATCCTAGATTGAATGCTCTCTATATCCTTATCTGTAATATTTTTGAGAAAATTCTCTTGTTGATAATTTATTATTTTCTCTTGGATATTATAGAGTTGATATACCTTTTCTTCTTGGTAGTTTGCTTTAAATATAGTAGCAATTAAATCATCTTTATAGACATATTCCTCTTCTTGCATATAGTAAACTACCCTACCATATTCTGGAGCTGTATAAACCTCTTCATCCCTTACTAAAATAGCATCTGAGCTATATTCTAAATTCATGCTACCTGATTCAAGAGTATAGGGAACAGGAGGCTTATTACAAGATTTAACTAGACAGACAATTAATATAATTACTAGAAATAAAAATATAAAAAAGCGTGGCTTTATTCGCCGTCTGCCAATTATAATCCCATTTGACATAAAATTCTCAGCCTACCTTTTATATAATAAATTCTATGGAAAGATTGAAAGTCCTTCTATGTATGCATAGTTATTTATTCCCTTTTAACTGATTTACTTACTTTAACTCGGCTACCATTATAAGAAAATTCCATATCATCACATAGGGCCATAATTATCTTAAGCCCTCTACCACCTTCCATATATGGAATACATTCCTCACATATTATTTTTTGATAATTAAAACCAATACCTTCATCCTGTATGTATATAGATACAGTATCACTATTTACCTCATAAATGGAAGCAGTAAGTGCTTTTTGTTCACACTTTTTATTACCATGCATAATACCATTTGCTATAAGTTCATTTAATATTAATCTAAATTCAAATTCTTCTTCCTCTTCTAATTCATTCCATCTATTTAAGCAATCCATCATATCGGATATAAGATGTTTCACTGTATTAGGATTGTAGCCAAAGATCTTTTTTTCAAATAGCAATCTCAC
This sequence comes from Firmicutes bacterium UBA3920, assembly GCA_002386065.1. Lineage (GTDB taxonomy): Bacteria > Bacillota > Clostridia > Caldicoprobacterales > Xylanivirgaceae > UBA3920. The sequence goes on along the minus strand of DGES01000129.1, from coordinate 118,334 downwards.
AAAATCCTACCTCCCAGATAAAAATAAGAAACTACAAAGTAGAATTATTCTCTCTTAATATATTTAAACTAATAAATTTTATTTAAACATGTTGTTTTCTGTTAATCCTCCTTGTACCAATAGAACCTAAATTTATCTAGGATTCTTCTCTCCATTCGAGATATATACATCTGTGATACTCCTATATCTTCTGCAATCTCCCTCTGACTCTTACCATTATAAAACCTTTCATGGATTACTTTTTTTTCCGTATCGTCCAATTTATCCATCATTCGTTCTATAAAATCTCTGTTTTCTATTAGAGCATAATTTTTTTCTTCTTGTCCTATTATCGATAAGAGGTCTGTTTCATTATCGTCGTCTATATAAAAATCCAATGAGGCAGTATTCGCTGAATGCCTAGACTCCATAAGTTCAAGAACTTCTTCAGTTGTAATCTTTAGATATTCAGCAACTTCCTCAGGCTTTGGTGAGCGGCCAAGTTTATTTGTCAAATATTCGTTGGCTGCATCCATCTTTTTTATATACTCACTTTCCCTACGTGGAAGACGAATTATTCTACTTTTATCTCTAAAATAATTTTTAATTTCTCCCATTATAGTAGGCGTTGCATAACTAGAAAATTTATAACCTTTTTCTATATCATATCTTTCTAATGCTTTAATAAGAGCCAAGGAAGCAACTTGAAATAGATCATCATATTCTACTCCTCTATTTGCAAATTTCTTAGATAAAATTTCTGCAATATATAGATATCTTTCTACAAGTTCATTTCTAAGTTTTATATCTCTTGTCTTACAATACTCAGCTAATAAGGTTTCGTCGTCCATATCTTGATATTTTGTTGCAACACAGTCCTTCATAGGATATTAACCCCCACATTTTTTATACATAGAAATTCTTTTAATTACGTCTTCATCAGATTTTATGTCTACCTCATCCATCAATGCCTTTACAATGAAATAACCCAATTCATTTTTCTTCTCTGTAATTGATATCTCTTTGCATGTATCAAATTGATCAACTTCAATATCTATCTTTAACGATTCTCTAGGTTGTAGTGAAAAACAAATCTCTAAATTCTCTGCTTTATACTTTTGGTGCATAAGCATTATACATGCTTCTGCTGCAGCAACCTTTAAATCTTCAATATCATCCATACAAAAATCTACACGACAAGCTATTGAAGAGGCTGTCAATCTGACTACCATAACATATTCAGGTTTAGCCGGTATTCGTAACACTATTTGATCCATCTGTCTCACCTCTGCGCCTCTATTATAAAAATCTTATCTAAACCAGTAATAGTAAATATTTTATTTATATATGGTTTGAGATTTGTAATCTTTATGACACCATCATATTCTTTTACCTTTTTTAAAATACTTATTAAAACTCCCAAACCTGTACTATCTATATATTTTAAATCTTCACAATCGATTATAATATCTCCTTGCTTCTCATCAATAAGGTTTGTTAAAGCTTCTTTCAATTCTGGAGCATTATATATATCAATTTCACCTTCTAACTTGACTTGCCAACTATTGGAAGAATCGTCGAATTTCCGCTCTATCTTCATAGTAGCATCCCCTTTCTCTAATCTATACGATTGTAATAATTATATCATAATTTATATTACATTGGAAATAAATGATGTTATTTTGGGTAAAAAGTTGTATATTGGTATAATTTGTCATGAAATGTACCAATGATTCTTTTTTTACAATCCTAAATGACTAATTTGAATTAATACGTATTTGGGTATAAATAGCGCTTAAATATAGATATTTAAAGATAAACTGCTTTCTTGTTTGTTAATCAAATTATTTACACTTGACATATTGTCATAAATATTGTATATTATACTTCGTCGTCAGTAATTGACGGGGTGTGGCGCAGTTTGGTAGCGCACGTGCTTTGGGAGCATGGGGCCGGGGGTTCAAGTCCCTCCACCCCGACCATTTGACGATGTGACCCCTTGGTCAAGCGGTTAAGACATCGCCCTTTCACGGCGGTATCAGGGGTTCGAGTCCCCTAGGGGTCACCATATATTAGGGCCTTTAGCTCAGTTGGTTAGAGCAACCGGCTCATAACCGGTTAGTCCGGGGTTCGAGTCCCTGAAGGCCCACCAATTTAGGCCCGGTAGTTCAGTTGGTTAGAACGCTAGCCTGTCACGCTAGAGGCCGAGGGTTCGAGTCCCTTCCGGGTCGCCATTAGCCTCGGTAGCTCAGTCGGTAGAGCAGTGGATTGAAAATCCTCGTGTCGGTGGTTCGATTCCGCCCCGAGGCACCATAAAAGTTAATATTTGCGTGGAGGGGTACCCAAGCGGTCAACGGGGGCAGACTGTAAATCTGCTGGCTTTGGTCTTCGATGGTTCGAATCCGTCCCCCTCCACCATATTTATTTCTTCGCAAGCAAATATGCGAGAGTGGTGGAATTGGCAGACACGCCAGATTCAGGTTCTGGTGGTATTAATACTGTGCAGGTTCAAATCCTGTCTCTCGCACCATCATATATTTAATTGTTGGTTTGATCAATTCGTGTCAAATCTTTTTTTATGCAATTTTATTTCAATTTTATTTTTTAGGGTGCGTTTTTTATTTGCACATGCTATTCTATATTACTTGCCTTCTTTTTATAAAAAAAAGTTTCTACGGGTTCAAAACCATAACGGTCTGGTAATATTATTTGTTCAGTATTACCCACAAAGAATATACCATCGTCATGTAAACTATTATAAAATTTTTTGTAAAGCTTTGCTTTGGCTTCCTCCGTAAAATATATCATAACATTCCGGCATATAATCAAATGACAATTTGAAGGATAGGAATCTTTAAGGAGATCATGTTGTCTAAATTTTATATATTCTTTTAGTCTATCATCTATCTTATACCTATTACCATCTTCAATATCGGAAAAATAATTCATTATAAGTGATTTTGGTAATCCCTCTAGATTTTTCTTACTATATATCCCTTTTTTTGCCTTATTTAACACATCTTTATCAATGTCCGTAGCTATTATTTCAACTCTTTCTAGTTTTTTAGACTTATCTAATAACATTGCAAGAGAATAAGGCTCTTCTCCTGTGGAACACGCAGCACTCCATATTTTTAATCTATCATGTTTTTGGAAAAGGCTTGGTATTATAACATTTCCTAATACTTCCCATTGCTTAGGGTTTCGAAAAAACTCTGATACATTTATAGTTATATAACTAATGAATTCATCTAGTAATTCTTTATCAATTAAAAGTTGATTATAATAATCTTCATAACCGTCGAATTTTTTTCTAGCTATGAGAGAGTTTATTCTTCTTTTCATTTGACGTTCTTTATATGACAGCAAATCTATAAATGTGAGCTCATATATTTTCTGTGCAAAAAACTCATAATCCCACGCCATATTTAGACTACCCTTTCTGTTATTATGTTTTTAAAGAATGCTCATTTTAGTTTATCATAAATAGCCCCAAAAAAAAAGTCGTTCGCCAAAATCTGGCTACGACTTTAATGTAAAGGGGGTCTCAATGTATTTTGTGAGGTCTTTATTATTATCAGCAATTAGAATAAAATTATACATTAAAACTAAAATTTCTTATTTGTAGGGTAAGAATCAACAATACTCTTTTATTCGTTATCCTCTTTTTTTTGTTGTGGGAAGAATTCTCCCATTGATATTATTGGTTCATTATTATCATGTGAACTAGAGGTTCTAGATTCTTCTTTTTTTAAGTTTTTAAATTCTTTCTCTGCCTGTGCTTCCTTAATACTAAGGGAAATTCGTCTATCGGCAGGATTTACATCCAATACCTTAACCTCTACTTCGTCACCGACAGATAGATAATCTTCCACTTTATTTACCCTCTCTTCTGATATCTCAGATATGTGGACTAATCCGTCTACACCTGGTTCTAGTTCTATAAAAGCTCCAAAGTCTGTTATTCTACTTACAGTACCTTTTATAATAGAACCTACAGGATATTTTTTATCTACATCATCCCATGGATGAGGAAATAACTGTTTATATCCTAAAGAAACTCTCTTCCTTTCTCTGTCTACTGATAACACTACAACTTCTATTTCATCTCCTACACTTAAAACATCCTCTGGTTTTTCAACATGGGTCCAAGCTAAATCAGATATGTGTATTAAACCATCAATTCCTCCTATGTCTACAAAAGCGCCAAAATTTACTATGTTTTTTACAACACCCTTTATCTTTTGTCCTTCTTCTATAGTTTCCCAAAGTGCTTCCTCTTTAGCCCTACGTTCTTCTTCTAATATAACTTTTTGTGAAGCCACCAATCTATTTTTATGTCTATCTATTTCTATAATTCTAAGTCGCATATCTTGTCCCACAACAGTTTCTAAATCTTCTATATATCGAGTAGAAATGTGTGAAGCAGGTACAAAAGCTTTCAATCCCTCTACACTGGCAATTACGCCTCCCTTGACTGCCTCTATGCATTTGCCCTTTAACTCTTCTTTCTTATTATATGCATCCTTTAACCTATTCCAAGCTTCACTTTCCTCTAATTGCCTGTGTGAGAGAATTACATTTCCCTCGTTATCATTTAATTTTGTAACTACTGCTCTTATCTCTTGTCCTACCTCAAAAACATCAGACAGCTCTTTACCTTCTTCTATTAATACATCTTCTTTTTTAATAATACCATCTGATTTATAACCAATATTTACAATAAGTTCATCATTAGATACAGATAATATTTTACCATTTACTATCTGTCCAGTTTTGATATCTATTAGAGTATTTTCGAAGTCTTCCATAGAAAAGTCATCTGTGGTATTTTCTGTAAGATCTGAGTCTTGTTGATTTATATTTTGTGTATTAGCTTCTATATCTTCATCTTCTATTTTTTTCGTAGCTTCAGTTTTTTCTTCAGTTTCGCCTTTTTCTTCTGCTTTGATATGATTAATAGTTTTTTCATTAGTTTCTGATTCTACATTGCCATTATTTAAATTGTTTTCGTCCTTCCCTTCTATATCCATATTATTTTTTTTGTTCATATTATCCATTGTTCGTATTACCTCCTCAATAAGCCAATTAGGTGTGGACGCTCCGGCTGTTATACCAATAATATTTCCGGTGTCCAGCATATTTTTATTTATATCCTCTGCCTTTTCAATAGCAAAGGTATTATTGCAATACATTTTACATAGATTATATAATTTTTGGGTATTAGAACTATTTCTGCCTCCTATAACTAGCATTACATCTGCAATTTTGGCAAGTTTCTTAGCCTCTTTCTGGCGAACATAAGTTGTATTACATATTGTATCAAATATTTTAATATCCTTAATTTTATTTTTTAATATAGATATTAATTCATTCCATTTAGTTTGCATTATTGTCGTTTGAGCTACAACACATGCTCTATCTATATATGGAAGCTCAGCAATATCCTCTTCGCTATAAACTATATGTGCTTCATTATTACACCAGCCATTTATACCTATAACTTCAGGATGTTTAATTTCGCCAATTATTATTATATCAAATCCTGCCTTCCAATATTTATATACAATATTGTGTATGCGCTTTACAAATGGGCAAGTTGCATCTATAAGCTTTAATCCCTTTTCATCTATTCTTCTATAGATATCTTGACCAACACCATGAGAACGGATTATAACTGTGCCTGTATGGATATTGTCAAGATTTTCTTCCACTATAACTCCTCTTTTTTTTAAATCAGATATAACCTGAGGGTTATGTATCAAAGGTCCCAATGTATATACTTTATCCCCTGACTCAATAGCATCATAAACAATATCTACAGCCTTTTTAACACCAAAACAAAATCCTGATTTTGGGGATACAATTATATCCAATATAAAAACCCTCCTCTTTTTAATCCATTAATTTCCTTAGATTGTCTTCCATATCTTTTGTTATTTTATGCAGTTCTTCATTAGTTACTTTCCTACCATAATATCTTTCATAAATTATAGGTTTTCCCACATTCACAGTAATGCGTCTAAAACATCTATAGCCACCACATATAGCTACTGGGATAACCGGAGCCTTTGCCCTTATAGCTATCGAAGCAATTCCATCCTCAAAACTTTGTATTTCACCAGTTTTACTCCTAGTTCCCTCAGGAAACATACCTAAAACTTCATCCTGTTTCAATATCTTGAGAGAATGCTTAATAGCTGATATATCTACTTTACCTCTTCTTACAGGAAAAGCACCAAGTTTTTTTATTATAAATCCAAATATAGGTATTCGAAACAATTCTTCCTTAGCCATAAAATGTATTTTCCTTGGCATTAAAACTCCAATTATAACTGGGTCAAAATTTGAAGTGTGATTAGAATATACTATTAGTTTCCCATCCTTAGGAAAGTTTTCTATACCTTTTACTTTTGGCCAAAAGAGCAAATAGATAAATGGAAATACTATAATCTTAGCAATTTTATAGAACACATTAAAACCTCCCTAACTTGTAGAAATGCGACTATTTATAATTTGCATTATTGTATCAACTACTTGCTCTATACTCTTATCAGTTGTATCTATTACAATAGCATCATCAGCTTTTTTCAATGGAGCAAATTTTCTAGTGCTATCAGATCTATCTCTCTGCTCTATTTCTCTTTTAACAAAATCTAAGTCTTTACATTCGCCTTTTGACCTGTATTCAAGCCATCGTCTCTTTGCCCGTTCTTCTAATGATGCAGTTAAAAAAATCTTTATATCTGCATTTGGCAATACATATGTACCTATATCTCTTCCATCCATAATTATGGATTTATCCCTTCCTATTTTTCTTTGCATACTTGCAAGTTTCTTGCGAACATCAGGTATTTTAGCAATATAAGAAGCAATATTGGATACTTCCGTTGTTCGTATCTCATCGGATATGTCTATGCCATCTAAAATAACACTTTGAATGTTGTTTTGAAATTCAACATCTATTTGAGTATTGTTTAATAATCGTAATATAGCTTCCGTATCTTCTAAATCGATATTATTTTGTAGACATTTTAATGCAATAGCCCTGTACATGGCCCCTGTATCTAAATATATTATATCTAATTTGTCTGCAATCTGTTTAGCGATAGTACTCTTTCCAGCGCCTGCTGGTCCATCTATAGCTATCTTAATAGGTTTCATCTCTGTTCAAACAACTCCTTCTTTGTTTTTGCTTATGTATGATATCTGGTCTCAATATAACTGCATTTTCTTGATACACATGAAAGACTTCAGCCTTCTGCGGACGCTGAATAAGCATCAATATTCTAATACACCTATCAAGACTATCTGTTACATTCATTTCTTGGCAACATAGAAGTGGAGTATCAAGGAGCCCCATCTCCCGTGCACCTACTGCTGGATATACCGATTGAATATCATCGGTCACAGTAAATAAAATGTATATAATCTGTTCTTCGCATAAATCATTTTTATCTATGATGGTATTTAATAGCTTTTTAGTTTTTAATTTTACTTCATCTGGTTTATCATAATCTACTGTTGTAGCTCCCCTAATTGCCTGTACAAACACTTATAATCACCTCAAATAACTCTATGTCCAAGGCCTATTGTTACTTCATTTAGATGTAGTAATCCTATCCCAAAAAATAAAGCAACACACACATGATCCTCATATCGTGCAATACCTATCTTGCCTCCTATATTTAAACCCACAGCTTTTGATATCATCTGAGAAAATGCCTCGTGGGCTGCCCCTGCAACTGCTCCTTCTTCTGCATGGGTTTCTCTAATTACACCTTCCCTTTTTGCAGCAACTACACACCGTTCTATGATTTTAGTAGCAGAAGATACAAATTCACCACCATAGTCCACGGCAACAGCATGTACACCTATTTTTAGAAATTCTTCTTTTAATCTATTTTCTTCTTCTCTATTTTGAGTTAAACTCATTTGTATAGCGATTCTAGATATTTCTTTGCTTCCGAGGGTGTTCATAATATCCCTCCCCTCACCCAATAAATCTAAATACCATTATAATCTAGTAAAAGCAATACTACAAGTGGATTTTTATCAACTAAAACAAACTCTGTGATGCTTAAATCATATAGATAGAAATACATACAAAGGTATTATTAAAATATTAAGAAATGACTTTTGGCATTATAGACATTATATAAACTGCTACTTAAAATAATTTTGCTATATTTACTATAATAGAGAAAATAACTTTATTCACCTTCTTTTTTTGCATAGACATTATATTTACTCCATATAGCCTCTAATTTACAAAAATTTTCAGATATATCTTCTTTGTGTCTTAATCCAATAGCTACTATTAGAGCATTTATAAGACTTAGAGGAGCTACAAGTGAATCTACAAAGGATGCCATATCGCTCCTAGCTAATAATGTATGGTCAGCATAAGCGGTAAGAGGAGATAGATAGGAATCAGTAATTGCCACAATTTCAGTGCCTTTATCTCTGGCAAACTTCATTGCTTCTATGGTTCGTGTAGCATACCGAGGAAAACTTATACCGATCAAAATATCCTCTTTTTGGATATGCATAAGCTGTTCAAATATATCGTTTACACCTGATGTAACAATGCGTACATTATTAAACATAAAACTTAAATAATAGCCCATAAACTCAGCTAATGGTGCTGCACTTCTAAGACCCAATACGTATATATTGTCTGCCAAGAGTATCTTTTCCACAACCTCTTCAAAAGTATGATTATCTATTTCATCAATAGTTAGTCGTATATTATTCATATCTGCTTTAAGTACACTTTTAAGCACTTCAGATCTGTCAAGTTCAGATGTCATCTCAATTCGTTGTACTGTGGTAAGTTTGTTGCGTACTAACTCTTGTAATGCCTTTTGAAGACTAGGATAACCACTATAATTTAAGGCATTTGCAAATCTAACTACAGTTGACTCACTAACTCCCACCTTCTTGCCTAATTTAGAAGCAGTCATAAACGCAGCTTTATCATAGTTATTTAAAATATATTCTGCAATTAACTTCTGACCTTTACTCAAATTATCATAATGTGTATTTATCCTATGTATTAAGTCTTGATTCCCCTCCATGGTAGCCCTCCTAAAACCAAAGCATTTGATATTATTCTACCATATATGACCTGTTTTGCAAACATAGATATATTACTCATCAAAAAGGTTAATTTCTTTTAACATTGAACTTTGGTTCAAAAAATTTAACATTTTATAATTAGTAAGATCATAATGTATAGGGGTTATAGATATATATTTATTATATACTGCATTTATATCGGTATTATCTACTTTATGATCATTATCTATTACTCCTGTAAGCCAATAATATGGTATACCCCTTGGATCCTTTCGTTCTATATAACCTTCTTTGTATTTTCTTACGCCTAACTTTGTGAATTTTATACCACTAATTTCTTCTCGAGGCACATTAGGTACATTCATATTAAGCAATATATTTTTAGAAAATTTATTTTCCATGAGCTTTTTACCAAGCAAATAAGCCACTTCAGCTGCATAAGAAAAGTCTATATTATCAAATCCAGCAACGGAAATTGCAACTGATGGAATACCCAATAGACAACCTTCCATGGCAGCAGATACAGTTCCAGAATATACAACATCCGTTCCGAGATTTGCTCCCCTATTTATGCCCGAAAATATTATATCTGGTTTATTATCCATCAATACATCTACTCCTATCTTTACACAGTCAGCTGGTGTACCATTTATTGAATAGGCCTTTATATCTGTATGAGACCATTTTATCTCCTGTACACGCAATGGACTATGCATGGTTATAGCATGTCCTGTTGCACTCATTTCTGTATAGGGAGCTACTACAACCACTCTACCCATATCACTCAATTTATTTGCTAAATGTATAATGCCTTCTGCAAATATACCATCATCATTTGAAACCAATATATTCATATTCTCACCCTTATTTCAGTTCTTAGATTATTATATTATAATTTGCCACACATTTACAAATAATATTTCATAGCTGTACTATTTTAAAAAGATTACTAAATATATATGAGGAGGGCCTTATTTGATACAAATTGATGATGCAGGTAGTGGTAGTCTAGTTGGCGGAACATGTATAGGGGCCATCAGAGTAGAGACTGGTGAATATTACTACGATTTTATCCCCATTGAATGCTATAGGGAATATAGTTTTCAATCAAAACAATATCTAAAAGAGACAGACAAAATCGTATTTAGACTATTGAATAGATTATGTGTAAGAAATAATGAGAAAGTGGAGATTTGTCAAGGTTACATGTTTGATAGTACAAGATTTATATTAAAAAATAAGGGATATAAAATATCAAGTGTAAAGATAGGCGAACCTCTCCAAAATATTATTGAAAACACCTTTCAAGAGTATGCTTTAGCTTTAGGGGTCCCTATTCAATATGTGAAATATACAAAATATCCATTTCATTTTCATAGGATTCTAAGATGGGTATATGCGGATTATGAAAATAGAGCCCTTCTTTGTAAGACTGGTTGGAAAAGTTGGAAACGGCATGGTAATTTAAAACCCAATATAAGCTATGAAACATTAAATGAAGACAATTATATATGCCTAAAATGTGGGAAGTTTATAAAAAAAGACAGTAAGGTAAAGGTATTAGAGTATTTTAGTAATTGTAAAAATATAATATACCTCCATATAAAATGTTAAAATTTAGAGAGGATTAATCCTCTCTAAATTTTAAATTGGATGAACTTGGTTTTCTTCATCTAACATAGTACTATCTATTTTATATTTTTGTGCCTGCCTAAATTTAAAGAATTTCATAGCTACTTGAGGAAATAAGGCATATGATAATACATCTTCTTCTTGCTCTATATATTCCTTTATCTCTTCTCTGTACTTGTCAAGGGCAGGTTCTAGAAGATCTGCAGGTCTACACTCAATTACATCCTCATCACCTATAATCTTTTCTCTTATTTCTTTGCTTATAGGTGCCGGCGGTCTACCATATTCACCACGAACATAAGCCTTGGTTTCTTTTGTAACCATCTTATATCGCTCACCCGTAATGACATTTAATACAGATTGAGTTCCTACAATTTGGCTTGTAGGTGTTACCAAGGGTGGATATCCAAGATCTTTTCTAACCCTAGGAACTTCTTTTAGTACTTCCTCATACTTATCTAGCTTGTTTTGCTGTTTCAATTGAGATACTAGATTAGATAGCATCCCTCCTGGTACCTGATATACCAAAGTATTTACATCTACAGATAACACCTTAGGATCCATAAGTCCACTTTCAATATATTTCTCTCTAAGCGGTTTAAAATAGTCAGCTATCTCTGTCAAAAGTTTTAAATCATAGCCAGTATCATATTCACTTTCCCTCAAAGTCGCTACAAGTGACTCTGTAGGAGGCTGTGATGTACCCATAGACATTGGAGATATAGCACAGTCTACCACATCAACACCTGCCTCTATAGCCTTTAAGTAAGTCATAGAAGCAACACCACTTGTATAGTGGGAATGAAGTTGTATGGGAACTTTAATTTCTTTCTTTAACTCAGTTATCAACTCATATGCATAATACGGCGTTAAGAGACCTGCCATATCTTTTAAACATATAGAATCTGCCCCCATATCTTCTAATTGCTTTGCTGTCTTTACATAATGCTCAGTATCATGAATTGGACTTATTGTATAGACAACAGTGGCTTGAGCATGGGCACCTGCCTTTATAGTAGCATCTAAGGCACATTCAATATTTCGCACGTCATTTAGTGCATCGAAGATTCTTATAATATCTATTCCATTGTCTACTGCTCGATTTACAAATTCCCTCACTACATCATCGGGGTAATGTTTATAACCTAAAATATTTTGTCCCCTAAGTAACATCTGAAGTTTAGTATTCTTTGCTGCTTTTCTTATCTTTCTCAATCTTTCCCATGGATCTTCATTTAAAAATCTGAGACACGCATCAAAAGTTGCCCCTCCCCATGCTTCGAGGGAATAATATCCAACTTGATCTAATAATTTTACAACGGGCAACATTTCATCAGTAGTCATACGTGTTGCAATCAAAGATTGATGAGCATCTCTAAGAGCTGTTTCGGTTATTTGTACCTTTGCCATATAGCATCCTCCTCAAAAATATCCAATCAAAAATCTCATTAATCAACCAAACATTGAAAGAAATACACCTGCTACAATTGCCGATCCAATAACACCTGCTACATTTGGGCCCATAGCATGCATGAGAAGAAAGTTTTCAGGATTTTCTTTTTGACCTACAACTTGCGAAACTCGGGCAGCCATAGGCACTGCGGATACACCAGCTGAACCTATTAGGGGATTCACTTTTCCTCCTGAAAGCTTATACATAAGTTTCCCCAATAAAAGCCCTCCCGTTGTACCACTTGCAAATGCAATGAGTCCTAATGCAATTATCTTCAATGTTTCGGGTGTTAAAAAGTTCTCAGCGCTTGCAGTTGCTCCAACTGTCAATCCTAAAAATATTGTAACTATATTTATAAGCTCATTTTGGGCTGTTTGGTTCAATCTATCTACTACTAAGCTTTCTCTAAATAGATTTCCTAACATAAGCATTCCAAGTAATGGACCTGCGGACGGAACCAACATGGTCCCTATTATTGTAACAGCAATTGGGAAAATTATCTTTTCAAGTTTTGAAACAGGTCTAAGCTGTTTCATTACCACTGAGCGCTCTTCTTTTGTAGTAAGTGCCATCATAATTGGAGGCTGTATAATTGGAATGAGCGCCATATATGAATAAGCTGCAACGGCAATTGGACCTAGAAGCTCAGGTTTTAATTGCGAAGTCACAAGTATGGCCGTAGGGCCATCAGCTCCACCAATAATTCCTATGGCTGCAGCTGCCTTTTCATCAAATCCCAATAGAATAGACAATAAAAAAGCTACAAATATTCCCAACTGGGCAGCTCCACCTAATAATAAGCTCTTAGGATTAGCAATCAAAGGACCAAAGTCGGTCATGGCACCTATTCCAAGGAATATAAGCGGAGGATATATCCCCTTTTCAACCCCTTGATAGATATAATAAAATAATCCGCCTATCTTTCCATCCTCAGGCTCTGCCATAAGTCCTGCAAGGGGCAAATTAGCAAGTAACATACCAAATGCTATGGGTAAAAGAAGTAGTGGTTCGTATTCTTTTTTTATTGCAAGATATATAAGTATGCAGGCAACTAAAATCATTATACTTTGCTGCCATGTTATATTTAAAAAACCAGTGTCTTGAATAAAATTTATTAATACATCTGAAAAAGATTTTGTCATTTAATTAAACCCCTTCCATCCTACTATAACTATTCAATTGAAAATAATATATCACCAGCATCTACTGAATTACCTTTAGATGTATTGATTGATACAATCTTACCATCTTTGGGCGACATTATTTCATTTTCCATTTTCATTGCTTCGAGGATACACAAGACCTGTCCTCGTTTTACTGTGTCACCCTCATTTACATTTATATCGAGTATTGTCCCTGGCATGGGAGCCTTGACAGTAGTAGCCCCTGCAGGAACCTTTTTAGTAGCTCCGCTACTTTTATTGGCATTACTTTCTACCTCTTTAGAAGGGGAAGTAATTTCTTGTTTATTTGAAGGCTGTTCCTTAATATTATTATCATCATATGAAGATGTTTCCCCCATAACCTCTTCCACTTCAACTTCGTAAGAATTACCATTAACTGTTACTATAAATTTTTTCATATTTTTTCCTCCTATCTCTAACACGAGTTTTATCAAAATATTTTGATTTTAACATAAAAATAAAATTATTTATCTAATCACATAAAGAGCTTTTATCTACGATTTAACAATTGTTCTTTTCGTCCTAGCTGATTCCATCTTGGAGTGCTAGCAGGTATACGTCTAATATTTTTTATTTTAAATGGTGGAGCACCATCGTCCAGCATAGCAACTATCGCCGCACTAATTACAGCCACTAGCTCATCATTTGATATACTAGTGCTATCCTCAACGCTTTCATCTACTATGACTTTATTAGGTATATCAGCAATTTCTTGTTGATTATCTGATTTTTTATCTTTATTGACAAGTTTATTTATTAACTCCACCACTAATATTAATAAACAAAGAGCAATAAGTGTTATGCCTAAACCAAGAGCCAATACCTGCAGTCCTTCTACTAGTTTTGTTTTCATATTCATATATTTCACTCCTTATACCGGCAAATATTACACAGGAAAGTTGCCATGCTTTTTCGCAGGTCTATTTTCCCTCTTACCATCAAGAACTTGTAATGCACCTATTAAATAAGGTCTTGTAGCTTGCGGTTCTATTATATCGTCTATGTATCCACGAGCAGCAGCTACATATGGATTGGCAAACTTTTCCCTGTATTCTTCAATTTTCTGTTGTCTAAATTCTATTGGATCATCTGCAGCTTGTATTTCTTTTCTAAATATGATATTTGCTGCTCCATCTGGACCCATAACTGCTATTTCAGCTGTAGGCCACGCATATACCCTGTCTGCACCTAAATGTCGACTGCTCATGGCAATATATGCACCACCATATGCCTTACGTAATATGACCGCTATCTTAGGTACAGTGGCCTCTGAATATGCATATAATAATTTTGCTCCATGCCTTATAATACCACCATGTTCTTGATCTACTCCTGGCAAATAGCCTGGGACATCAGTAAATGTCACAATTGGAATATTAAAAGCATCACAAAACCTTATAAATCTAGCTGCCTTGTCAGATGCATCTATATCAAGACAACCTGCTTTATACTGTGGCTGATTGGCCACTATACCTACTGATCTACCATTTAATCTGGCAAATCCAATTACTATATTAGGTGCAAATGATGGTTGAATTTCAAAAAAATCACCGTTGTCTACTACCCGTGTTATTACAGCTTTTACATCGTATGATTTATTAGGATTATCGGGTATAATCTGATTTAAATCAGACGACAATCGGTTGGGATCATCATTTTTCTCCATAACGGGAGGATCTTCTAAATTATTTTGTGGAATAAAACTAAAAAGTTTCCTGATTTTTTGAAAACATTCTTCTTCAGAGCTACTAGTAAAATGAGCAACTCCACTCTTTTCACTATGTGCAGTTGCACCACCTAATTCATCAGCACTAACATCTTCACCTGTAACGGCCTGAACAACTTGTGGACCCGTTATAAACATTTTACTTATGCCATCTACCATAAATATGAAATCAGTTAAAGCAGGTGAATATACAGCTCCGCCGGCGCATGGACCCAGTATAACAGAAATTTGAGGAATGACTCCTGATGCCAATGTGTTCCTATAAAAAATTTCTCCATAACCTCCAAGAGCATCTATGCCTTCTTGTATTCTAGCACCACCCGAATCATTGATGCATATAAGAGGACAACCCATTTTCATTGCCTCATCCATAATTTTAGTAATCTTTTTTGCATGCATTTCGCCAAGGGAGCCACCCATGACAGTAAAATCTTGGGAATAAATATATACTGGTCTGCCTTCTATAGTTCCATAACCTGTCACTACTCCCTCACCAGGGGCTTCTACTTTATCCATTCCAAACTCTACTGAACGATGTTTAACAAAAATATCTGTTTCAATAAAGCTATCAGGATCTAGTAGTTTTTCTATCCTTTCTCTCGCAGTTAGTTTACCACTATGATGTTGCTTTTTAATTCTTTCTTCGCCTCCACCTTTATAGATCTTAGCTTTTGCTGCCTTCATTTGCTCAATCTTTTTACTACTCATATAAAAACCTCCAGACTTAAATATGGTTATATATCTTTTATATTATAGAAATAAAATAAAACAACTCTACCCCCATTTCTAAGAATTCTACATAAACCCCATTAATCCTCCTTAAAAATTATAAATATTTAAATTTTTTGATTATATTGTAATCATTCAACTTTAAATTCTAAATATTAATCTAATAAACTTTATATATTAGTTAAACATCCAATCAACGCATATTATTAACTTTTGGGCCACGATTACAACTATTTTTATTGAAAAAATCCTTCAAATTTATAAAAAAAATATGGTCTCGCCCAATATCTTTTTTTATTATATCTCCTAGAATAATATTTGAATCTAAAATAATACTATCTATTTTTTTGAATCCAATATTTGTATATATATCTATATCTTCTGTTTTTTTTGTAAACAATAATTTGATTCCATTTAAATCCAATGCATGTATTAAAGATCTTATTAGACCATCTTTACATAGAGGGGTGGCATATTCCTTCTTTATCTTAAGTTTTTGTATCATTGCCCCTTCTCTATCTATGTAACCAGTAATTCCTCCCTTTAAACAACCATCTATATCCATGACTACACCAAATTTTTGACCCATCGGCTTTACTGTTAATAATGGCTTTAATTCCATATCTTCATATATTAGAGCAATGTCATGTAATGATAGCTTTCTAAATACAAACATAATACCTCAAACTCCTCAAATGTTATTTTTTAAAACAACTATCTCTTCATCGGTTAAATGTCTCCACTCACCAGGTTGCATATTACCTAATAATATATTTGCAATTCTAACCCTTTGTAATGATATAACACTATGACCTATAAAGTCAAACATCTTTCTTATCTGTCTATTTCGCCCTTCTTTTAATATAATCATAAAAGTAGAACTATTTTTACTTTGTTTTAGGAGTTCTATAATAGCTGGTCTTGTCTTACGTCCTTCTAAAAATATCCCCTTACGTAATTTATCTATGTCATAAGGGGTAGGTAATCCATCTACCTCTACATTATATTCTTTTGAAATATTAAATTTAGGATGCGTCAATCTATAAGCCAAATCTCCATCATTTGTCAACAATATAAGTCCTTCACTATCATAATCAAGTCTTCCCACAGGATATAATCTACCAAATTTTCTATCTACAAGATCTAACACTGTGGGACGTCCAAATTGATCACATACAGAACTTATATATCCTACAGGTTTATTTAACGCAATGTAGATTTTTTTATCCTCAGGTTCTATAGTTATACCATCAACTTTTACAATATCTTTTCTTGGATTGATTTTTACTCCCATATCAGTAATAGTATAGCCATTTACACTTACTCGTCCCTCTGCAATGATGTCTTCACATTTTCTTCTAGATGCTACACCGCAATATGCCATATATTTTTGTAACCTCATAATACATTCTCACCCTTTTTTATTCCATAATTCAAACAATTTTTTCATAGGTAGACCAAAATATCTATCAGCTACATATGATTTAGAAACTAAAGGAACCTCTTTTATAACTTCATTATTGATACTTATTATTATATTACCATAAATTTTTCCTTTTTTTATTGGTGCTTTTATAACATTTGGTATATCCATTGTTATTTTTAAATTTTCATACTCCGCATCTGTTAAAGCCATACTGTAATCTTCAATCGGATAAAGGACTATAGAATCAAATATACCATTATCTACAGGAATGGATATCACTGCATCAGAATTACTCAATATTTGTCTGCTTTTATATATATTAAATCCATATTCTAAAATAGCACTGCTCTCTTCAAACATAGGACCACAATTGAGTAAAACCAGTACCAATTGCAAATCATTCCTATTAGCTGATGATACTAGACACCTGCCTGCTTTTTGGGTAAAACCTGTCTTTACTCCATTTGCTCCTTCAAAACTCCACAATAACTTATTATTGTTTTTAAGTACCCTGTTCCATTGACTCCCTTCCCATGGAATTTCTTTATACTTAGTTGAGACAATTTCTTTGAATTTATCGTTTTTTAAGGCATATGCAGTAATCTTAGCAAGATCATGTGCAGTAGTATAGTGATTATCTGAATGAAGTCCATGGGGATTTTCAAAATTAGTATTATACGCACCTATGCGTTTAGCCGTTGCATTCATTAAGGATACAAATTTCTCTATAGAACCACCTCCTACATCGTATGCTATAGCTGTCGCAGCATCATTCCCCGATCTAAGCATGAGACCATATAGTAATTCTTCAAGAGTAAGATGCTCTCCTGCAGTAAGATATATAGATGAACCTTCAACTCCTTGGGCTACTTCTGGTATAGTTACTACTCTATTTATATTTTGACTTTCGATGGCTACTAATGCAGTCATTATCTTAGTTGTACTGGCCATAGGAAGCTTTTCATCTATATTTTTACCCCACAATACTCTGCAACTACTACCATCTATGAGTACAGCTGATTGGGCACTTGTTTGTGGAAATTCAACAGATGCAAAGACTTTACTTATATTAAACAATATTATCAATATGCATAGAATAAGTATTTTTCTTGTTTTCATACTTATACTCCTTATATCTTGACTTTGCTTTTTTTGCAATAATTAAATCTCAATATCTATTGTAAAAAAAAACGGCAAAAGCCGCCTATTATTTTGAATTATTTATTCTATAGTTTCAGCTATATCGTTGTCACATATATCTTCAAATATTCTAGGAATCATGTCTATTATTCTATCCAACGGTGTATTGAAATTTACTGGTAACAATTTAATTTTATTTCTTCCTACGACTAAAAAAGCCATGGGACTAACTGTAATACCTGCTCCACTACCTCCTGCAAATGGAAGCTCCATATCTGTTTGTTGAGTTGTGTTTTCTATGCCTTTATACTCTCCCCCTCCTGCAACAAAACCAAAAGATACACGAGATATAGGTATTATAACGCTGCCATCACCTGTCTCTACCGCATCTCCCACTATTGTATTTACGTCTATCATATCCTTTATATTTTCCATAGTAGTCTTCATTATACTCTCTATTGGATGTTGATTTGCCACCTGTTTTTCACCGCCTTAATTATATTACTAGATATAATCCTTATTGCCATGTTAATAATATAGCCTGTTCTCATCCACATTATGCAATCTATATCTATATCGATATAATTTTTATTGTAAATAGGGTATATTTCTCTTTGTATAGATTCTATAGACATATTATTGTGTACATACTGTAAGATTAATTCAGACACAGTAATAAAAAAGCCACATATAATAGCTGTAATTCCAGCATCTTCTAATCCTATATGCGCCTTTATATACAAACTCTCTATATTTGATCTAGAAATGATATAATTTATCATTCTAGCTCTTCTACTTTCTAAATTCTGTGCATTTCGTTTATACTTTTTAAGTCTCTTTAAAGAAAAAATCCCCAAATATTTTGGGGTTAACGGAATTTTGATTTTATAGAAATGCTTTCTTTTAAAAAATCCAAAACCAATATACAGCTGTTTTATACTGGTATTTAGCATTATTTTAATCTCTATGTATATAGGTATTACAAAGCATAATATAAAAAGCAACACAAGAATAAGAGCCACCATATAGATAAGCACCCCATGTTTGTTAATTTTATCTAGTTTTTCTCATATAGAAGGGTTTTATTCATGTTTATCTAAATCTAGTGGTGGCAATTCATCAATAGAAGATAAACCAAAATATTTTAAAAAGAGCTCCGTTGTTCCATATAATATTGGACGTCCCGGCGCATCTAATCTATCTACTTCTCTTATTAAACCCTTATCAAGAAGGGTACTTAATAAGTTATCACATTTAACTCCTCTTATAGTTTCAATATCCATCCTAGTTATAGGTTGTCTGTATGCAATAATTGCCAATGTTTCTAACGCCGCCTTAGACAGCCTCTCCCTTTGTCTAGGTTCTATAAACTTATGTATATACTCTGAATATTGAGAACGTGTAGCCATTTGATAGTTTTCATTTACCTTTATTATTTGAAGTCCTCTACGTTCAAAATCAAAACAACTTATCATATTATCCATAAGTTTTTTAGCTGCAGACTTTGAAATATCCAAGGCCTTTGCAATTTCACCTAATGTTACAGCTTCTCCAGATACAAAGAGTATGTTTTCCACTATCGCCATCATTTCTCTTTCTTCCAAAATACATTAACCCCTTTTTTTTGTTATTATTATGTCGTCAAATGGTTTTTCTTGATATAATTCTACTTGATTCTCTTTTATCATATTTAATAATGCCAGAAATGTGACAATAACATCTGTCTTACTATAATGTTCTTCAAACAAAGCAAAAAAACTTAGTCTGCTCCTTCTATTAAGCAAACATTTAATTTGATAACTGCGCTCTTGTAATGTAAGTGTATCTTGTCTTACCACATGTTCTTTTGTTTCGTCTGAATGATGATTATCTTCTTTTAAAGATAATACCTTTTCTAAAGCTTTAAATAGATCGTATTTTGTAAGTCCATATAGTAAATTGTCTTCAATTCCGTCTAAACTAATATCTTCAGGTTGTTTATAGTATACATTGCTATATATAATTTCTCGCTTTCTAAGCTTTTCACCCACTTCTTTATATTGCTTATATTCTATTAGCTTTTGTACAAGTTTCTCCCTAGAGTCGATTTCATCATCTTCTACATTATCTTCATCTGTAGAATGTTTTTTTCGTGGTACTAAATTACAGGATTTTATATATACCAACGTAGAAGCCATTACAAGAAATTCGCTAGCTATCTCTATATCAAATTTTTTCATTTCACCTAAATAGTCTAGATATTGTTGGGTTATATCAGATATTGAAATATCTTTAATATCCATTTTAGCTTTTGATATTAAATGTAATAAAAGATCTAGTGGTCCTTCAAATATATCAAGTTTAATAGTATAAGCCATAGATGAACATCCTCTTATAGATAAATAATAATAAATCAAGTTTATTATAACATAAAAAGTGCGCCTAGGCACACTTTTTTAGGTGGATTCAAGACTTTTTTAACCACCCATTCAATATCTTATTGAATATATCAAACAGATTAGCTACACCTATATCCTTTTCTGCTTCCACACCTATTTCACCTATTGTATTACCTTGACGTACAATTTTCAAAGTACCAATTTCCTCTCCTTTTTCAACAGGTGCACGAACAACTTCAGGTATGTCTAATATAAATTCAAAATCTTTAGAGCTATCCTTTTTTAATAAAACAGAAAAATCATCTGATGCTACTGCTTTTAATGTATCTGTTTTTCCACCAGTAACACGTATTTCACCTGCCTCATCTATTATTTGACCTTTAGTAAATAATTTTACTGAATCATAGTTGGCAAATCCATAATCTAATAATTTACTTGCTTCCTCAAAGCGCAATTTAGATGTGGGGCTAGCCAATATTATGGCAATAAGTCTTAAGTTATTCCTTTTTGCAGTTGCCGATATACAATGCATTGCCTCTTTAGTATATCCAGTTTTTATCCCATCACAACCTTCATAAAATCTTACAAGATTGTTTGTGTTTTTGAGCATTGTTCTACCGTCTCTCATCTCATCCAGCCAAATAGTACTCCACTTAAAAAATAGTGGTTGTTTCAAAAGTTCGCGGGACATTATAGCTACATCTCGCGCTGTAGAATAGTGGTTCTCATCAGGTAAACCTGTACAATTTACAAAATGGGTATTTTCCATTCCTAATTCTTTTGCTCGCTGATTCATCTTGTGTACAAATCCTTCGTGTGAACCACTTATTTTTTCAGCTATGGCAACACTTGCATCATTGGCTGATGCAACAATAATAGCTTTTAATATAGTTGATACAGGAAATATTTCTCCTTCTTCTAAAAAAGCTGTAGAGCCTCCCATACTTTGCGCATAACTACTTACATATATATCATCATTTTCTGATATTAACCCTTCTTCTATACTTTCTAATGCCAATAATATGGTCATTATCTTAGTTATACTTGCAATAGGAAGTTTTTCATCCGAATTCTTTTCATATATTATTTCCCCGCTATCAAAGTCTAACAATAAAGCTGACTTTGATTGTATATCAAAAGGTAGTTTCTCTGATGCAAAGACTATATTTGAGCTAATACCAATACATATAATTGATATAAGACATACTATTCTTATTAACTTTTTCTTATTCAAATAAGATCCCTCCCAATTCATTGGTTATATAATTATGTTTTCCAACTAGAAGGGATGTTATTCTATTTAAAGCTGTTCAATAAAGTTCATTATTAAATTTCTAAGCAAGTCCTTTGTCATATCTGCCGTACAAATTACCTCTTCATGCGATAGTGGTTTATCTAGAATACCTGCAGCCATATTGGTTATACATGATATGCCTACTACATTTATACCACAATGAACTGCTGCAATTACTTCAGGAACAGTAGACATTCCAACTGCATCAGCTCCCATGAGACTTAGCATTTTTATTTCAGCAGGTGTTTCATAACTCGGCCCTAACATTAATGAATATACTCCTTCATGTATAGGAATACTCAATTTTGATGCTATTGAATGCATTTTTTTACGTAGTTCAGGGGTATATGCATTTGTCATATCAGGAAAACGAGGCCCTAATGAGTCATCATTTTCTCCCCTGAGAGGATTTATACCACTTATATTTATATGATCCCTTATAATCATAAGATCCCCCGGTTTAAATTTGGGATTTATTCCTCCTGCTGCATTGGTTATAATTAATGTTTTTACGCCCAATTGTGCCATCACTCGCACTGGTAATGCTATCTGAGCGGGATTATAGCCCTCATAATAATGAAAACGTCCCTGCATAATTATAACTTCTCTATTTGCTAGATTTCCTACCACAAATCTACCTTTATGCCCTTTTACAGTCGATATTGGGAAATTGGGAATATTTTTATATTCTATTATAATAGGATTATTAACGAAATCAGCTATTTCACTCAACCCGGAACCTAATATAATCCCTAAATTTGGGGGAGTGGTTATCTTTTTTTCTATGTATTTAGCTGCTAAATTATACATAATATCACCATATCTTCCTCAAATAATAACAGAATTTAATATATACTACATCATATTTATCTGGTATAATCTTTTTTAATTTTTAAAACTATGGACAGGAGCTGGAATCCTTCCCCCTCTCTCAGCAAAGGCATTACTAGAAAATTTAGTTATCTCCATGATCGGTGCCCTACCTAAAAGTCCTCCAAATTCTACTGTATCTCCAGCTTTTTTACCAGGAGCGGGAATTATTCTTACAGCCGTAGTTTTGTTGTTTACAACTCCAATTGCAGCTTCATCTGCCACTATTGCCGATATGGTTTGTGCAGATGTATCACCAGGTATGGCTATCATATCTAATCCAACAGAACATACACATGTCATAGCTTCTAATTTTTGCAGATTAAGGGAGCCATTCCTTACTGCTTCAATCATACCTTCGTCCTCACTTACAGGTATAAAAGCTCCACTTAAACCACCTACATGAGAAGATGCCATTATGCCACCTTTTTTGACAGCATCATTCAATAAAGCAAGTGCTGCTGTAGTTCCTGGAGCACCACAACTCTCAATTCCTATCTCTTCTAAAATTCGAGCTACACTATCACCCACATCAGGTGTAGGAGCAAGAGAAAGATCTACTATTCCAAATGACACACCAAGCCTTCCAGCTGCTTCAGTTGCTACTAATTGTCCCACTCTAGTAATTTTAAATGCCGTCTTCTTTATTGTTTCAGATACTACATCAAAACTTTCACCCTTTACACTCTCTAACGCTGTTTTTACAGTACCGGGACCACTTATACCTACATTTATTGCACATTCTGGTTCTCCTACACCATGATATGCTCCTGCCATAAAGGGATTGTCTTCCGGTGCATTGGCAAATATTACTAACTTAGCGCATCCAAGGCCATCCCTATCTGCAGTAAGTTGTGCTGTTTCCTTTATAACTTTACCCATTTGTCTTATCGCATCCATATTAATACCGGCTTTAGTAGTAGCAACATTGACAGATGAACACACTTTTTCTGTAATAGCTAAAGCTTCTGGTATTGATTTTATTAAGTTCATATCACCAGTAGTATATCCCTTATGGACTAAAGCTGAATATCCTCCTATAAAATTTACTCCCACTGTGTTAGCAGCCTTATCTAATGTTTTTGCAAACTTTATATAATCTGTCCCATCAACAGAATTTGCTATAATCGAGATGGGAGTCACGGCTATACGCTTATTTATTATAGGAATTCCATATTCTAAAGAAATCTCTTCACCTACTTTTACTAGGTTTTCAGCATATCGCGTAATTTTATCATAGATTTTCCCGCATGCAATATCTATATCGCTATGACAGCAATCTAAAAGGGATATACCCATAGTAATAGTTCTTATATCTAATTTTTGTCTTTCTATCATTTGTACCGTTTCTAAAACTTCAAAAGAATTAATCATAAAAAACACCTCTTATATTCTATGCATTGCTTTAAAAACATCTTCTTGTTGAATTATTATGGAGACTTCTAGTTTATTACCTAATAAATCCAATTCTTCTTTAAGTTTTGCAAATGAGATATCCATATTCTTTAAATCTACGAACATCATCATTGTAAAATATCCTTGAAGGATAGTTTGACTAATATCTAATATATTCACACCATACTTAGCTAATATAGTACTTATATTAGATATAATCCCTATTTTATCTTTTCCTATAACAGTAACAATAGCTTTCATATTAACTGCCTCCTACTTCATATAACCATTCGTGTTTTATATTTTTTTCCCATATTAGACTACTTTCATAGTTCCAGTCACTTGAAAATAATAAATTTTTATAAGGGATAAAATCAAAATAAAGCCTGTCTAATTACTTATATACCACTTATTTTTAGTATAGAATTAAAGTAAAAAACACTAAAATCTTATAAAGGGCTTTTATATATAAATTTATCAATCTATATTTGATATTTATCTAGAATAAACACATAGACTATTCTACATTATAATCATGAATAAAACAATGTATTTTGTCTTTTACGTTAACATCTTTTTCTTGACCTTTGCCAGAAATCAAAATTTATTTTTATATATATAAATTTAATGTTTGTTTAACAATATTTGAAAATAGCTTTAAAAAAAATGGTACTACAAACATCTCATATACTATTCCTATCATCATTACAAAAGTAAGTATAGATATTTTTAATGTATAGG
Source organism: Firmicutes bacterium UBA3920 (assembly GCA_002386065.1). Classification (GTDB taxonomy): domain Bacteria; phylum Bacillota; class Clostridia; order Caldicoprobacterales; family Xylanivirgaceae; genus UBA3920. Next base: position 93,306 of record DGES01000129.1, on the reverse strand, counting down.
AAGTCATATTTCTTTTTATATCTTGTTTAGGCAAAGTTTTCCGTCGCATTTTATATCTATTTGTACCATTTTCCAAGGCAATAATTACAATTAAAGTTATACAGGGAATATATATAATATTGGGAGGAAGGACACACAACGTTAAAAACAAAAGACCTTTAGCTCCATAGAAAGAAACTACACATCCAGTCGTAAATCCAACTAAAAAACCTTTAATGCCAAAGGCTAAAATAATAAAGGGAATGCCTAAATAAGACAATCCTAAAAACCAAATAATAAATGCAAAACCACAATATTGACGTAATCCTTCATGTAATATTATTCTTCTATCTATGTCTGAATTTATATTATTTGATGCATTATCTATAAATTCATTTATATAGTCAGCTAGTCCCCCTTTTTGATTAGGCGAAATAGCATTCACAGTAAATGCCCCACTAGTTACGCCTATTAAAAACACAAATAATGCTATGCCATAGAGTACTACATGACTCTTAAAATGAACTTGAAAGAAAAATTTTAGGCGCTTTAACAAATAAATCCCCTCTCCTTTTTGAATAGGTTCTATGAGATATTATGCAATTTAGAAGAGATTTATTACCCACATTATAAAAGCTATATTATGTATTGAATCTTTTAATTCTGAGTTTATCAGCCACCATAGCTATAAACTCCCCATTTGTCGGTTTTCCTTTTTGTTCATGTACTGTATAACCAAATAACTTATTAATCGTCTCAATTCTACCTCTACTCCATGCTACTTCTATAGCATGTCTAATAGCCCTTTCAACCCTACTAGCAGTTGTGTTATATTTTTCTGCAATACTAGGATACAATTCCTTGGTTATGGCATTTAAAAGTCGAATATCATGGACAACCATCATAATTGCCTCTCTCAAGTATTGGTATCCCTTTATATGGGGAGGAATACCAATTTCATGCATTATAAAAGTTATATCTGCTTCCAATGAACTATCTCTATCCATATTTGTGCTCTTAATATAATCTGGAGGAAATCCTAATTGCCAATCAGTATATTCATGCTCTTCACGTACTGATTCCCGTATACGTGTTATAAATGTCTCCATATTGAAAGGTTTTACCATATAGTAATCAGCACCTAATAACATTGCCTTCTGAGTTATTTTATCTTGCCCTACAGCAGACAGTACTATTATTTTAGGTTCTTTCTCTAAATTTAAATCTTTAACCCTCTCAAGAACACCTAGCCCATCTAGTTGAGGCATTATAATATCTAATATCACCACATCAGACTCGGTTTTATTTATCATATCTACTGCTTCTAAACCATCATTGGCAATCCCCACAACTTGCATATCATCTTGCTTATCTATATACTCTACAATAATATCGCAAAACTCCCTATTATCATCTGCCACTAAAATCTTTATTTTTTTCTCCAAACTATGTACCCCCTTTATTTAAAAGAATAATTATAGACTAAAATATATTTAATATTAAAAACATATTAATAACTTATCAATACAATATATTGGTTAGATTATAATAATATCATTTTACATTTTCAATAAATTTCCTATTTAATCTATTCGCTAAAACTCAAAAATTTCCTGCAAAATTGAGAAAAAATAGCTATTTATTCAATTTCAACAATTTTCTCCATTTCTTCTAGCATCCATTCAATAAAAACTCCATATCCTTTTTTAGGATCATTTACAAATACATGGGTTACAGCGCCAATGATTTTATTATCCTGTATTATGGGACTACCGCTCATTCCTTGAATTATCCCACCTGTTTGCTGCAACAGATCAGGGTCTGTTATTTCAATTATCATTCCCTTTGGATTAGGGTAATTTTGTCTATTTATTTTTATTATATCAATTTTATACTCCTTTATTTGTCCGCTGTCTATAGTTGACAATATCTTAGCTTCTCCTAGTTTTACATCTGATTGCCTACAAATGGGAAGTATCTCCCTTTGGTTGAATTCCCATGTATTCTCATAGAGTTTACCAAAAAGACCGTAAGGGGTATTTTTCTTTATACTTCCTATTTTTCTTTGATCTTCGGAAAAGAACCCCCTTATTTCTCCAGGTTGTCCTTTTCTACCTTCTATAATATCAATTATCTTCGCTTGGACTATCTCACCATCTTTTACAGATAATAATGTACCTGTATCTACATCTGTTATAGCGTGTCCTAAAGCCGCAAACATATTATTCTCTGGATTTATAAAAGTTAATGTACCTACTCCACATGTACTATCTCTAACCCAAATTCCTAGTCTTAATTTGCCATCTTCCGAATTTATTATAGGCTTTATATTTTTCTTAAGAATTATATTTCCGCGTTTTATTTCTAGCTCTAATTCTTTATGTCCTAGTTTCTCTATTAACATAGAAAGATGATTTGCATTTTTTACTACAATACCATTTATCTTTTCAATTATATCACCAGGTCTTAAACCTACATCAATTGCTGGACATTGCTTAGCACCATATTCATCAATTATCTCTGAAATACCTACTATCAGAGCACCTTTAGTATATATATTTACTCCTATAGAATCTCCTCCTGGAATAATTTTTTTTTGAGGCTCCACACTCACCTTTAATTCTTTTATAGGAATAAAACCAAATAATTTTAGGTTAAGTAGCACATCCCCTCTTTTTACGCTCTCAATCGATATAGGACCGTATATATTATACATTCTTTTATCTTCTAAGGAATTTCCATTAAATTTCAACACATCTATTTCATTGCTCTCAATATTTATACTTAGTGGTAAATTGAATTCAAGGGTTTTTACATCTCCTTCAAATAATTTTAGCTCTGAAGGCAATCCACGTAATACTTGCATCCCCGGCGAATAATTTAATAGTAAAAAAAATATACCAATACATATCCCCATTACTTGCTTTATAGAATGTTTTTTCACTATTACCACCTCTACTATAACATTTTATAAAATATAAATTGTGAAAAATATATATTAAAATAATATGATCGGTTAAAGTCTTTTTTAAATTTTTTGTGATAATCAAATTTATATAAGACCTATTTTAAAATAGATCTTGTACAATTTTGACCTTTTTTATTTAACAAATTTAAATTAACCTTAAAACATCTATTTATTCTACTTAAAATTCGTTAAAAAAGGCAAAAAAAGAGAAGAATTTAAATTCTTCTCTTTTTTTGCCTTTTCTTATGGGCTATTTTGCAATAGAGTCTTTACAATCGACTTTTGTATTTTTCTGAATTTTTTATTAATTCCAAAGCATGTTCTAAACTCAATTTACTAAGTTCTGTCCCTCCTGCCATCTTAGCCAGTTCATACTGTCTTTCACCGTCTGATAAAACCTTAGCTATAGTATATGTTCGTCCATTATCTGTATATTTTTCAATAGTAAAATGTCTATCAGCCATGGCCGCAATTTGTGGAAGATGCGTAACACATATCAACTGATGTGACTTTGAAATTATAGCCATTTTCTGAGCTACAACCTTAGCTATATTACCACTTATTCCTACGTCTATTTCATCAAAAATTAAAGTTGGAATATCGTCTATATCTGCCAATATAGTTTTAAATGCAAGCATAATCCTTGCCATCTCTCCTCCAGAAACTATTTTCGTTAAAGGTCTAAGTGGTTCACCAGGATTAGGAGATATAAGAAATTCTATACTATCAAATCCATCACTAGATACATATTTTCTATCTGAATTGATATCTACTAAAAACTTTGTCTTATCCATACCTAAATCTGATAATTGTCTTAATAATTGTACCTCAAAGCGTTTAGCCACTTCTTTTCTCTTTTTAGACAAGGATTCACATGCGCTATATAATTTTTCCCACGTAAGTTCTCTTTGACTACTCAATTCTGCTAATAACTGATTGCTTTCTTCTATCTTTCTTATCTCTTTTTCTAATTCTTGACTATATTCTAATATATCAGAAATACTAGACCCATATTTTCTTTTGAGATCATTTATTAAATTCAACCGGCTTTCTATTTCATCTAATTTATTTTCATCAAATTTAAAAGTATCCATATAATCTCTAAGCTCCATAACGCAGTCTTCTAACTCATAATATATATTTTCAAAACGCCGCAACATTGGCTCTAATTCTTTATCAAGGTTAACTAAATTCTGAAATTCAGAACATATACTACCCAATCCTTCAGTTATAGAGGGAATACTAGATGACCATCCCCTATATAACAAATTATAGACCTTCTCAATCCCCTCCATAATATGTTCTGAGTTTTGTAGTACCGTCCTCTCCTGCATTAATTTTTCATATTCATCTATTTTTAAGTTTGCCTTCTTTATCTCTTCCAGCTGATATATTAAATAGTCTTTTCGTGCTCTTCCGCTGGCATCAATTTCCTGTATGCTTTCTATCTGATTTTGTACGTTTTTGAATATGTTGTAATATTTTCTAACTTCTTCTTTCCTCTCTTCTATAGAATTTCCACCAAAACTATCTAAAAATTTTCTATGCGATTCAACCGAAAGCAGAGATTGATGTTCATGCTGACCATGAATATCAATAAGATATTTGCTGACTTCTTTTAATACCGAAAGTGTCACTGCTCTACCGTTTATTCTACATATGTTCCTGCCATTAGATGAAAGTTCCCTTGTAATAATTAATGTTTCGTCATCTACTATTATTCCATAATTATCCAAAATCGAACTTAACACATCCATATTTTCTATAGTAAATATACCTTCCACGTATGCTTTATCTTCGCCTGCTCTTATAAGATTTCTATCGGCCCTTTCACCCAAGAGTAAATTTATACTATCAATAACTATAGATTTTCCTGCCCCTGTTTCTCCTGTTATTATATTAAGTCCTTTATCAAAATCAATGGATAACTGTCCAATAAGAGCTATATTTTCAATTCGCAGATGACTAAGCATAAATATTTATCCCCCTTATGCCTTCATAAGCTTACTAAATTTTTTCATAACATCGTTTACTAACTCATCTTTTTTGACCACAACCAATATAGTATCATCGCCTGCAATACATCCTATTATTTCTTTCCAATTTAAAGCATCTATGGCTCCAGCAGCCGCCATAGCACTACCACTTATCGTTTTAATCACAATCAGATTATTTGCCGATTCCATGGATACAACCGATTCAGAAAAAACTCTTATCAATCTGTCAGAAACACCATTTTCTTCTCTGTCAATAGGTGCATACTTATAGATCCCTGATGGAGATAAAACTTTTACCAATCGTAATTCTTTTATATCTCTAGAAACAGTAGCTTGAGTTACTTCTATGCCTCGTCTTCTTAATTCCTCAGCCAATTGTTCTTGAGTTTCTATATCTTTCTCTGAGATAATATCAAGTATAAGCGCATGTCTATTAATTTTCATCTACTAACCTCCTTAGCTCTGTAATTAATAACATAATCGTTCTGTCAACTTATTTCTCAATATATCAAAAAAACTTTCCTTTCCAATCTTTATAAATTTAGCACTCTTTTCATCTTTTCTTACTACTACCTCATCTTCTTTTTTAAGAGTAATGCCTTTTTGTCCATCAATGGTTAATACTATATCCCTATTATCGTCATCTACCACTATTTTAATCTCGTCATCTGCATTTGTTACAATGGAACGGATATTTAAAACATGTGGACAAATGGGGGTAAGAAGTAGACATTCCATATTAGGATTTATAACCGGTCCTCCCGCAGAAAGAGAGTAAGCAGTTGAACCCGTTGGGCTAGAAATTAAAATACCGTCAGCAGGATAAAAATTTACAAAATCATTATTTATAAATGCTTTAAGATGAATTATTCGTGCATAAGAACCTTTAGTTATTGCAATATCATTTAATGCTACAAATTCATCATATATTTCATTATCTCTAATAAGCTCTGCTTTAAGCATCATTCTATCTTCAATGTAATAAGTTCCTTCTTTCAGACTTTTTAATGCGATATCAACTTCTGAACCTTCAATTGCCGTTAAAAAACCTAAATTCCCTATATTGATGCCCAAAATAGGTACATCGTATTTGGCTGCATCCTTCGAAATACTAAGTAGGGTTCCATCTCCACCTAATACTAAAATAGCTTCACTTTTTTTGTACAATTCTTCTTTTGTGAGAGGGATTCCATTTTTTATAAAATCATACATTTCATCTACTATATAACTTGTTATGCCATATGTAGCTGCTTTTTCTACTATAGTAGCAGTTAACTCTCCATTATCCTTTGTCAAATTTGGAATGATACCTACTTGTTTCATAAAGGCCTCCCTTCTTCTAGAATAATTCTCTATGAGCATCATCTACAATAAATGGTATTTTTTCCATATAATCAAATTCAGACTTTTTCTCATTCTTATTTTTATAAAAATGAACTAAGAACTCTATATTTCCTTCAGAACCCTTTATAGGAGAATAAGTAAGATCTACAATCATAAAACCTTCTTTTTCTATAAATTGGACTATTTCAAATAACACTTCCTTATGAATATCAGGATCGCGAACTATACCTTTTTTTCCTACTTTATCAACTCCAGCCTCAAATTGAGGCTTTATTAGCGCAATTACATGGCTATCACAATCAAGTAATTTTCTTATAACAGGCACAACTAATTTTAAAGATATAAAAGAAACATCTATTACCGCTCCTTGAGCTAGTTCAGGTAGGTCATCAGGAGTTAAGTAACGTATATTCATCCTCTCTAATACGACTACCCTGCTATCGTTTCTTAATTTCCAATCTAACTGACCATAACCTACATCGATGGCATATACTCTAAGTGCTCCATTTTTAAGAAGGCAATCAGTAAAACCCCCTGTAGAAGCACCTACATCTAAAAAAGTTCGCCCCTTAACGGGGATATCAAAGATTTCAATTGCTTTTTCCAATTTTAATCCACCACGACTAACATAAGGTACCGGATCGGTCTTTACTTTTATATTAGCGTTTATATCCACTTTGGTTCCTGCCTTATCAACTCTAACTTCATCTATATATACCACACCTGCCATTATGGCACGTTGTGCTTTTTGTCTTGTAGGAAAAAAACCCCGCTCTACCAATAAAACATCTATTCTGACTTTCCTAGTACCTTGCATTAGTACGCTCCTTATTTTGATCTATTATATCTTTTATTTCCCATGCTAAACTTTTTCCATCAAGTCCTAACTCTTTAAATAATATATCCACACTACCATGGGAAATAAATCTGTCAGGTATCCCATAATTTTTTATTTTTAAATCTAAATTTTTAGCATTTAAAAATTCATTTATACTACTTCCAAAACCTCCGGCTATTATATTATCTTCAAGGGTTATCCAAAGTTTATATTTTTTATATAAAGAAAATAACATCTTACTATCCAATGGTTTAACTGTCCTAGCATTTACAACTGCAACCTCAATACCAAAACTTTTTAATATCTTTCGCACCTCGAGTGCTGTAGAGACCATTCGCCCAACAGCCAATATGGCACAATCTTTACCATCATGTAATATCTCCCATGATGGTATTTTTGCCCCTTTTTGTTCACCTAAACATGATTCATATCCCCTAGGATATCTTATTGCCAATGGACCTTTTACATGAATAGAATAATCTAACATCTTTTTTAGTTCAGCAACATCCTTAGGAGCCATAATTGTCATATTAGGCATGGTTCGTAAATAAGTAATATCAAATACACCTTGATGGGTTTCACCGTCTTGACCTACTAAACCGGCTCTATCTATACAAAAAACGACCGGTAAATTTTGGATACATACGTCGTGAAGTATCTGATCATATGCTCGCTGAAGAAATGTGGAATATATTGCCACATATGGCCTCATACCACTTATTGCGAGTCCAGCTGCCATAGTAACAGCATGTTGCTCTGCTATACCTACATCAAAAAATCTATTTGGAAAACTCTCTTCAAATTGTGAAAGCCCTGTACCGTCAGGCATAGCAGCACAAACCGCCACTATTCTTTCATCTTTTTTAGCCATCTCCACAAGTTTTGTACCAAATACGTGGGAATAGTTATCGACTTTTTGTTTCAATGGCCTACCAGTTTTTACATTAAACGATGATATACCATGATATGATTCTGGATATTTCTCTGCATATTCATATCCCTTACCTTTTTTAGTGACAATATGAACCAATGTAGGACCTGCTACTCTAGAAGCTATATTAAAAACCTCTATTAAATCAATAATATTATGACCATCAATGGGACCTATATAGGTAAAACCTAATTCTTCAAATAACACTCCAGGTAAAAAGATATATTTAAAGCTATTTTTAAGTCTTTCTGCCCCATATGCCATAGGATTCCCTATAACAGGAGTCTTTTTTAATATATATTCTATCTCTCGTTTCAGCCGATTATATTGAGAACTAGAACGTATTTTTGACAAATGCCTTGATAGTGCACCTACATTTTCGGATATTGACATTTCATTATCGTTCAAAACTACCATAAGTTTAGTATTTGTATGACCTGCATCATTTAATCCTTCAAAAGCCATACCACCTGTCAATGCACCATCGCCAATTACAGCAATTACATTACCATCTTCACCTTTTAAATCACGAGCTCTTGCGATTCCAAGTGCTGCAGATATGGATGTACTACTATGTCCAGTTTCAAATATATCATGTATACTTTCTTTTCGTTTAGGGAAACCACTTAAGCCACCATATTGACGTATTGTACAGAACATATCTTTTCTTTTTGTAATAATTTTATGGACATAGGACTGATGTCCTACATCCCATATTATCTTATCAAAAGGACTATTGAATACATAGTGAAGGGCAAGGGTTAGTTCTACAACACCTAAGTTAGAAGCAAGATGCCCACCTGTATTAGATATGTTTTTTATGATAAATTCCCTTATTTCATCTGATAGTTGATATAATTCACCTATAGTTAGGCGTTTTAAGTCAGATGGAGAATTAATACTATCCAATAGAGAATAATTACTCAAATTTTTCTCACTCTCTCTTCTTAATTATGTAAAATTTTCGTATTCACTTGTCAAACAAATATAATACTCGCCCCACATATAACAATATTTTTTGACTATTTTCCATTGCAAAACTTTTCCCAAATGCTTTACCACCAACAGTTAATGCTGCAATCAAACTGCTTATAACTATACTCAAAAAAGTTTCATCTAAACTTTTTCCTGTAATAACTAATTTTGCTACTAATATAGTACCTGCAGAACCGCTTAAAATTCCGCATATATCACCTACTACATCATTACAAAAACTAGACACCTGACTGGCATTCCGTATAAGTATGAGAGCTTGGTTTGCACCTTTGATTTTTTTCGATGCCATAGATAGAAATGGTACCTCTTCAGCAGCAGCAACAGCAATTCCTATTATATCAAAAATAACCCCTATAAATATTATAAACAAAATCGCTAATAAGGCTAAGAAAGTATTTTGCATATTTCTCACAAACATCTCAGAAAATATACCTAATATGTAAGTTAATATTAATGTGATTATTGAGATTTTTAAAAGCCATTTTTTACGATTGGTTCTGCTTTTCGCCTGTCTCTTGCTTGCCAACTTTATCACTCCAAAATGTTGGATCTGGTGGTGATAGGTTGGATAGACCTTGCGGTTTATGGTCCAGTAGGATTTCCCAACTAAATACTCCCCGTCGCCGATGGAGCGGTTTCCCTTTAAATTTAGTTTTATCTTGTCGCCAAAGATAAAACTGGATCACCTTACAACCACACTGTAATCTCCAACCTACCCTTTAAAAAGACAGTCTAGGAGCTTTCCTCTGCAGCCAATACCAGTTTCTAGCCTCTTTTGCAACATCGATTTCATATAGTAAATAGTAAAGATTCAAAGGGCCCCTTAGATCTTTACTTCATCACCTATAATCCGCCGATGCCACGCAAGGCAGGCTACACTGCACACAGCTTTATAGCCGCAATACAGGTTTAATCCCAAACAGTAGATATAAACTACCAATTTGGGTCTCCACGGAAGCTGGGTCGTCCTCTGCATGCCCTTGCAGACCGCCCTTCTTCCTTAACTTCCAGCACCAGCCCCCAACTGGGCGTCGAAAGCCAGCACCAGAAACTTCATCGATATGCCCTCAACGGATTTTTAGCCCCGTCTTCGAAACTGGTTGTGCTGACTAGAATACTGCACCACCAGATTAGTAATTATAGCATATTCGCTAATCTATTGCAATATAAGAAAATAACCCAACAGCATCTTAGATACCATGATACCCAATAAAGCCCCAACAATTACCTCCACAGGAGTATGACCTATAAGCTCTTTTAATTTTCTTTCAGATATCTTTCGCTTTGTTTGTAAAATATCAACAATTTCATTTAGCACTACTGCTTGTCTACCTGCAGCTCTTCTTACCCCAGCTGCATCATACATAACTACTAAAGCAAACGCAGTAGATAATGCAAACATTGAAGAATTATATCCATATACTTGACCAATTGATGTAGCCATGGAAACTACAAATGCTGAATGAGCACTTGGCATACCTCCAGAACCTACAAATCTTCTTATATCCAATCGTCTATTTAAGAGCAATGTTAATATAACTTTTAAAGTTTGAGCTATTAACCAAGCACAAATACTTACTAATAAAACAGAATTTTGTAATACCTCATCTACAAAGTTTTTCATATAACTCTCCCTTAACTCTGTCTATCTGCTATGTCTCTTGCTAATTGTTTTAGGAATTCAGCCTTATCACCAAATGGCTCCAACACATCAATAGCTTCCTCAATTAAAGCCTTTACACGCCTCTTTGATTCATCAAATCCAAATAACAGTGGATAAGTATTTTTTTTATTTTTCTTATCACTGCCTACTTTCTTACCTAATTTTTCAAAAGTTCCTGTAATATCTAACATATCATCTGTAATTTGAAAAGCCAAACCTATATTATTTCCATATATCTCTATACTTTCTATTAATGCCTCATCAATATTTTCCAATATTGCCCCAGCCAGCACTGATGCCCTTATGAGGGCGCCTGTCTTGTATCTATGGATAAACTCTAGAAGATCGCTATCTACTGAACTATCCTGATACATTATATCCGCAACTTGTCCACTTATCATTCCATTTATTCCCGAAGCACTTGCAATTATAGACATTGCTTTTAAATGATTATTTATATTATCAAGATAGCCATTAGCATTATCTAACATAATCTCATAAGCCATATTTAATAATGCATCTCCTGCCAATATTGCTATATCTTCCCCATATACCATATGATTCGTTGGCTTACCTCTTCTATATTCATCATCATCCATAGAAGGAAGATCATCATGTATAAGAGAATATGTATGTATCATCTCTATAGCACAAGCAAGAGGAATTGATTCTTCCATACAACCTCCAACCATACTATTTGCAGATATTAATAATATAGGTCTTAATCTCTTACCTCCTGCAAATATACTATATCTCATTGCATCTATAATTCTTTGAGAATATGATAAATGCTCAAAATTATCCATATCTAAATAATTCTCTAATTGATAGTTTATTTTATTTTGTAGTGATATATATCTATCTTTGAAATTCATTACCATTCTCCCTATCATCTATATTAAACGGCTCTTCTTTTAACTGACCATCTCTATCTTTTAATAAGATCTCTACAGTTCCTTCTGCCTCTTTTAATTTTGTATTACATAAATTGACCAATGCTATACCTTGCTGAAATAGCTCTAAAGACTTCTCTAAAGATAAGGTATTAGATTCGAGCATATTCACAATCTCTTCAAGCCTTGAAATAGCCTCTTCAAATGTCATATCTTTTAACGCACTATTATCCATAACTTGCTACCTCACTTTACTTTTTTATTTGCTGCTCTTTTTTTATTTTAACTACATTACAGCCGATAAGTCCATCATATAATCTCACATCTATAGAATCGTTTTTCTTCACTTGAGTTATACTATGAATTACTTTACCCATCTTGTCTGTTACCACGGCATAGCCTCTTTCTAAAACTTTTAAAGGACTTAATGCATCAAGATAAGACGATAAACTCGCTAATCGTTCCTTATTATGTCTAATATCTTCTGTTACAGAAGATATTAGACGACTGCTCAATTTATCTAACTCAATACCATAATAATTTATTAATCTATCTGGATATTTCAAAACATAGCTATTTTTTATTATATCTATCCGTTTTCTTTTAATACTCAAACATCCACATATAGAATCATGAAGGCGTTTTGTAAGTGTGGCTACTATTTGTCTATAATGCGACATATCGGGGGCAACTATTTCAGCAGCAGCCGACGGAGTCGAAGCTCTAAGATCTGCAACTAGATCAGCAATAGTAATATCCGTCTCATGACCAACTGCCGAAATAACAGGTATTGTTGACCTCCATATTGCCTTTGCAACAATTTCTTCATTGAAAGCCCATAGTTCTTCTATAGAGCCTCCACCTCGGCCAATGATTATTACATCAATGTCTTCTCTGGTATTGACATAATCTAAAGCAGCACTTATCTGAGTTGGAGCATTAACTCCCTGAACCAACACTGGAATTACAAGTATATTTATTGCCTTATTTCTTCTTTTTATAATATTTATAATATCTCTAACAGCTGCTCCAGTATGGGATGTTATCACCGCAACTTTCTTAGGAAAAGTAGGTATAGCCTTTTTAGTATCTTTATCGAACAATCCTTCTTGTTCTAGCTTATATTTAAGAGCTTCAAATGCTACATGAAGGGCACCTACTCCATCAGGTTCCATATGATAAGTATATAACTGATACTGCCCAGCCTTACAGTATAATGACACCTGACCTTTTATGATTACTCGCATTCCATTCGAAGGAATAAAATCAAGTTTGTCTCTATCTTGCCTAAACATTACACAACTAATCTGTGCATGTTCATCTTTTAATGTAAAATACATATGTCCTGATGAGTGAACCTTGAGATTTGATATCTCGCCTCGTATCCAGACTTCATTTAAAACTGGATCACGGTGCATTAAACTGCGAACATAGTCGTTTATTTGTCTTACACTAAATATCGTTCTATTCATGTCTGCGCACAATACAAAGTATTTTCTAGAAGCATAGCTATTGTCATAGGTCCAACACCACCAGGTACTGGAGTTATCCAACCTGCTTTATTGACAGCTTCTTCAAACTTTATGTCTCCATATAACTTATTATTTACTCTAGAAGTACCTACATCAATCACAACTGCCCCTTCTTTTATATAAGAGCCATCTATAAATTCAGGATTTCCCACAGCAACAACAAGAATATCTGCTTGCCTTGCTATATCTTTTAAATCTTCAGTTTTAGAATGACACATGGTAACAGTGGCATTTTTATGTAATAACATCAACGACACAGGCTTTCCTACTATATTACTCCTTCCTATTACCACTGCGTGCTTACCCTCTATTTCTATTCCCGTCTCTTCGATGAGATATATTATACCTTTCGCAGTACATGGTTCTAAAGTTTTTTCACCAATAACTAATTTTCCTACATTTACAGGATGAAAACCATCTACATCTTTTTGAGGATCTATAGCATTTAAAACAATCTGCGATTTTATATGTTTGGGTAGAGGGAGTTGTACCAAAATACCATGTACATCCTCATCTTCATTAAGTTCATATATCTTTTTTAATAATGTATCCTGAGATATATTACTGTCATAGTGTATTATGTTTGAATTTATACCAACACTTCTACAACTCTTTTCTTTATTCCTTACATATATTTGAGAAGCTGGATCGTCACCAACTAAGATAACTGTCAAACCTGGAATAATACCCCTATCCTCTTTCAACTTAATTGTTTTTTGTCTTATATCTTCCCTTATTTTTTTTGCTATAGCCTTTCCATCAATTATGTTAGCCTTCACAATTTCTCATCCCTTCATAGTATTTTATGCCAAGTAAAGCTGCTCCAATTGCATTATCCTTTGCAAATTTAGGATCAGCAAAAAATAAGTTTATATCTCGATTTTGTCCATCTTTTTTAAAGCAAGTGTATAATCTTCTTTTTAAAAGATTACTGGAGGTCACCCCTCCAACCAATAATACATCTGTTAACCTTGTTATTTCGATCCCATTTATGAGCCATTTATATAGTGTGTCTGCAAGACAATTATAAATCGAAATGGCAATATCTTCTTTTCTATGCCCATTTTTTAATAGTTTTTTTGTATAGGTTTCTGCGCCGGAGAACCCTATGGTTGTCCCGCGTACGAATATAGGCAAAGTTATAACACCCTCTTCACCTAATTCTGCTAATTCTTCCAAATGTGGTCCTGCTGGAAATTCAAGTCCCATAGCAACTCCCATTCTATCCACAAATTGTCCTGCATGAAGATCCTGAGTTCCTCCTATTATATCAATATGAAAACCAGATTCCAATTCCAATACCTTTAATAATTCAGATGTACCTCCTGAAAAATGAACTGCCAAAAATTCATTACCATGAGGACCATTTGCCGAATATCTGCCAGCCATTATATGACACTCCTGATGACTTACCGTATAAAACGGTACTGATAAAAAATCCGCAATTGTCTTGCCTATGACACTACTTACCACAAATACAGGCATATACGAATCCTTAATTGGCCTTGGCCTAGTAGTACTACACACTATCTTTATTTTTTTTGTATCGACTTTTTGAGCTATTTCACCTGTTATAGATGGGATATTTTTTAAATGCTTAAATATAGCATGTGATTGTCTAAGGCCTAATTTACCCTTATCTACTTCCAAAGGAATCTGACTATTGTATATGAGCTTACCATCAAAGGTCATTATAGCAAATGATGTAGTATAACAACTTGTATCAATACCCAATGCATAACCTTCCATAATTATTCTTCCCCATCTGTCTTTGTAAAGAATTCTTTAGAACTTATAATACTACCTAATACACCGTTTATAAACGAACTAGATTTATCACTGCCATATTTTTTTGCTAATTCTACCGCCTCGTTTATAGATACTTTATATGGAATATCATCCATATACATAAGTTCATATATAGCCAAACGTAAAATAGCCAGATCAATCTTAGATATACGATCAAATCGCCATCCTTTTACATGTTTTTTTATATATGTATCTATTTTATCTATATTATTTTCTACACCATATATTATATTATCTATATATTTTGAATTTTTATCATCTATACCAAATTCAGATTTCATCTCATCCAGAGCTTTCATGCTATAGGTACAAGATATCTCTTTCTGATATAGCAATCTCATTGCAATTTCCCTTGCAGAACTTCTAGACATAGACTTCTCCCTAACTTTCTATTTAATTACCACTTATCTTTATGAATCTTATCAAATATTGAATTAAAATCTTTACCACTATCTACTTTACTTCCTATCCACCAACCTAGACATATAAATATAATCAATAGTATAGAACGCCAAAAACCTATTGACAACACAAGTACTCCAAATATCAAACCTATTAGTATACCAATTACCTTACCTAGATTATTTTTAATATAAAGTTTAATTTTTTCGCTATTACACATTATAACTCTCCTCCTATTCAACTCTAGATCTCTGAGGATGGGTTAAATCATCAATAAAAATTTGAACTTCCTTTACATTTATCCCAGACACACCTTCAACATATTCCTTCACTTCATCTTGTATTTTCTTAGTGATATCTGGTATTATTACATCTGGCATTATCATAAGTTTTAGTTGTATAGTTATACCATCCATTTCAGATATAATATTGCTTTTTACATCCTTTACCTCATCAAATTTTCTAACAGCTTTTTGAGCAATATTGTTTAAAGTTCCTATAGACACCAATATTACACCCAACTCTGTATTTTTAACTAAAGCCCCAGAAAATGTTCTTTTTTTCTGACCTGGAAACATAAGCTTTATACATACCACAAATAAAAATACAGCAATAAGGGCAGTTATCAAATTAACTAGCCAGTTACCATCATAGTAAAATGCTATATACGAATTTATCTCACTTAATGGTATTACTCCAATTGAAAACACAAATAACCAAACAGATATAAGTAACACAAGGACTAAAAATAAATAATAAATAATTTTCCCTAAAACAGTATCTTTCATTGTATTTACCCCTTTCTGTCTTCAGATAATAACCCTCTGAGCTCTCAGAGGGTTATTTGCTGTTTATTAAGATTTAGGATCTTCTACCTCAATCTTCTCAGGATCATTGGAATTTTTGTCCTTTTTAGTTTGCTTTTCAAAATCAATTCCTTGAACATGTATATTTACCTCTACTACATCAAGACCTGTCATAGTCTCTACAGTCTTCTTGACATTCTCTTGTATCTTCCAAGCTACTTCGGGAACTCTTACACCATATTCTACTATTATATATAGATCTATAGCTGCTTCTTTTTCGCCAATCTCTACCTTTACACCTTTAGATAGATTTTTCATGCCTAGCATTTCAGTAAAACCACCAGCAAATCCACCACTCATTGCCGCAACTCCATCTACCTCTGTTGCTGCTAAACCAGCTATAATAGCAACAACCTCATCTGCAAATGTAATCTTTCCATATTCTTCAACTGCCGTCTGCACATTCTCTGACATAAACGCCATCCCCTTTCCTTTTCTAGGTCATTTTCTTAAGTATATTATAACAAAACTTTTCATATAATACAATTTAAACATGCCTAAATTCACGATCTAGGTATTATCTTTATATTTTCAGCTTGTTGTCCTGTCTCACGTTTAACTATATCTAAAATTTGTGCAACCTCTTCTGCTGATAGTTCTTTCTTATCCACTACCACATTGACAGAATTTTCTTGAAGTATCACTATGACATCATCAAATCCCTTAGCTTTTATAAGACCTTCTATAGATAATTCTTTTTCCATTATATTTGTTATTTGCAATATTTGATTTTGAGCCTCTACCTTCATATTTTCATCGAAACCAGGATTATCTATTATATTATTTATATATTCTATTTCTTTTTTTCTTGTATTTTCCCTATCATAGCGAAAATCCTTAAAAAAACTTGTAGTTGAAGAAGTCTCTATATTGCTCTCCTCTTCATTGTATTTATCCACATCAGATGGTAGATCTTTAACCAAAATATCCGGTTTTTTATCATCTTGAACTATGTTTTTATCATCTTCATAATCTAATACCCTATTATTGTATTTAAAATTTAAATATCCCGTCATTATGAGAAGAAACATTAAAACACCTACCACAAAACTTTTCCTCTTTAAAACCATACTTTTCACTCCTTACCATGATTTTCATCCATTACAAACACTTCAACCTTATTAGGACTTACACCTAAAACCGTCTGCACTGCCCTTAAAAGTTCTATCTTTACGTTTATATCATATGCACCTTCTGCAATAACTATAACGCCTTTTATCTCCGGTTCAACTTCTTTTATAACTAGAGGTTTTGTGCCATCAGATTCATTCATAGTCACAGCTTGATTATTTGTATCGCTTTGGATTGTCTTTCTCGCCCCTCCACCGCTGTCTTGTTCTTCTGTAGTCACATTTGATTGAGTGGTATTCATAGCTGTCACTATTTCCTTACTAGATGCATATGTTATCATTACTTCTACTTTCCCTGCTCCTTTTATAGCCGATAATTTTTTTTCTAAACGCTCTTCTTGCGTTCCATCTTCTTGACTTTCTTCTTCTATATTTGATTTATGTCCATCATCTTGATTATCCTTTGGTTTGTCAATTGGCTTTAAAGAAGATATATATATACTTATTATTATTGCCATCACAAGTATAGTTACAATCAATTCATAATTTTTTATTTCCTTAATTTTAGTAGTAAAAGTTTTAATAAAATTCTCAAATTTCACTCCCATATACCTCCTATTTAACCGTATATTTCAATAGTTATATTCTCCCTCGGTACATTATATAAGCTAGAAAGATAATTAATTATATCTAATAACTCTTTATGTTCTGAATTTATTTCGGTTGTTATTTTTTCATTCTTCATCTCAACATCTCTAGTCTTAATATAAATTTTATCTATGATATACATGTACCCATCTATATTATCTAATTCCACTAATACAACCGTATTTTGAAATCTCGTTACACTTTCTATTTGGGTCTTAATTTGGTTTTCTACATTTTTTTTGAATAGTTCCTTAATCTGTTGAGCTTGAACTTTGTCTATAATTTGACTTTGAGACTTTATATCCATTTCTGTCATCTGATTATAATTTATGTACGTACCATCATTAAGTAAAGCCACATTATGTATATTAAAAAATGGTTTTAATATCATCGTTAGCATTATTAGATTAATCAAAAATTTAGTATATTTTTT
>DGES01000129.1:34863-74712 GCA_002386065.1 Firmicutes bacterium UBA3920 | reverse complement strand
AGTCTCAAACAATTCACCTACCTCATAAAAAAAATAGCATTACCTGCAGCTATCATCATAGATATAATAATGAAAAAAACTAATGCAATCCCTAATACTGTAATCAATAAAATGCTCAATATATTTCCCATATCAGCTAAACAGTTTGCAATACGCTTATCGGATATTAATTCTATAAGAGCACCAGTTATTTTATATACTAACGATATAGTAAATATCTTAATACAAGGAATTAAACAGATCATTATTATCATAAATAGACCTGCTACTCCTACAGCATTTTTTACAATCATAGAACATCCTATTATAGTATCTACAGTCTGTGAAAAAAGTCCTCCCACTACAGGTATAAAGTTCTCTATTGCATATTTAGTAGTCCTTATGGATATCCCATCAAATGTAGTTGACATTATACCTTGTATTACTATTACACCAGTAAGAATGGTAAACGTTATCCCTAGGATCCACGAACATAGACTCTTCACTAATTCATTAAGTTTTGTAAGTTTAGAATCATATCCTATGTATGAGATTATAGATAAAACTGCCGAGAGTAATATTAAAGGTAGCATTACATTTTTTAAAAATGGCCCTACAAAACCTGCAGCAAACATAAATGCAGGTTGTAGAATTGACGATGTAGTAACGCCTCCAGTTGTCAATATTAAAGCTAAAAGACTTGGAAATACAATATGCATAAATCGCACCATATTATCAATAACTTTTTCACTCATATCTAAAACATATAATAAATTTTTAAATATGATAACTACAACCGTTATATAACAAGTAAAATATCCAATCTCTCCTATAGATGCATTTTCAAATGAATCTGTCAATATATTTATAACACCACAAAGTATAGCAATTACAATCAATTCTATAATTAATTTATAGTTATATTGTATTTCCTCCAACAAAATAGATCTGACTCTTTCTATAACTTCAACTAGAGATAACTTTTTATCACCTAAGGCGATATCTTTTATAAGTTCTTTAGCCTTTATTCTCTTATCCATTGATATATCATCTATTTCGTTTATATCTCTTAATAGCTCATCCCAACTCAATGTATCTATCATATCAATATTTTCTAATATTATATCTTCATCTAATACATCTATTTTATTATTAATGTAAGGATTATCAAAACCAGCCTTTGCAGGTGACACTAGAAACATAAACAACACAATTACCATAATTAAAAATATTTTTTTCATATATTCACACCTTAAATATCATTAATAATACTGAAGATTAAATCCATAAGGGCAGCTAATATAGGTATGCTCAAATTCATAATTAATATCTTACCCCCTAACTCGATCTTTTTCCCAATGGCTTCTTCACCTGCATCTTTACATATCTGGGAAGCAAATTCAGCTATATAGGCAATTCCTACTACTTTGAATATTGTCATCACATATATATTTTCAAGTTTAGATCGACTTACCATTTGTATTATTGAGTTTATATTTATTGAAAATTTACTTATTACAAACATAAATATTATTATTCCTGCAACTATACTTACCAAAGTAGCTAATTCTGGATTTTGAACTCTTAACATGAGAATTATTATAGTCGCCATCAAGCCTATGGACACTATTTGAAATATCTCCATAGTATCTGCTCCTTCAATACAGTTGAAATATATTCCTCACATTATTGAAGAGATTGCTTATAAGATTTACAACCATAAGTAACACAATAACTATACCCGATATAGTCACCATCATGGCTATCTCCTCTCTGCCTGCATTCAATAGGACTTGATTCAATACAGTAACCAATATTCCTATTGCTGCAATCTTAAAGAGTATATCTATACTTATGCTCATTTAAAGTTCCTCCTGTCAAAACAGTATAATTACAATGGTAAGTCCTGATAAAAAACCCAAACTTCTGTACATGTTCTCATATCTAGCCCTCTCCTCTTCTGCCTTTTTTTCCTGCTTTTTAAGTTGTAATTGGATTATTTCAAATAGCTGTCTTTGGCTAGTTCTATCAGCTACACCTAATTGACATCCAAATCTTTCTATTACGTCATAATCATCGTCTGCAAGCTTTAGATATTCTCTGCTCCTCTCCAAAGCCATACTCCAAGACTCTTCTATACTAGAACTATTTTTATCTTTTAAATTTTTAGATACATCAAATAAAAATCTGCCTACTCCATCTTTTGTGGTTTTACCTACATTTTCCAATGCGTCTGGAAGAAATGTGCTGTAATAAAGTATCTCTGTCTCTAATTTAGCAAAACATATCTGCAATGTGCGTATATCTCTTATTCTATAAACATATCTATTGGCAAGTTTATTTCCTAAAGAACTAGAACAGCAGATTATAACTATATTTAATAATAGTTTCAAAAACATACTATACTCCCCCACTATAATTTAATTGGACATAACAATAATTCTTTCATATTTCTACCATCATATACCTTCTCTAGTGTCCCTATGCCTTTCGAATTACCCAAAATTAAAATTCTATGAAAAAAACCGCTCTCAACCACATTTTTAAGAGTTGGACGACTTAAGGTATCATTTAAGTCCTTACCATGAGCAGTAGTTATAATTCTTACCCCCGCATTTATAGCTTCTTCAATGGATTTTATATCCTCATTTCTTCCTATCTCATCAGTTATAATCACATCTGGAGACATTGAACGTATTAGAAGCATAATCCCTTCCGCCTTAGGACAAGCATCCAAAATATCAGTTTGATAACCAATATCATTTTGTGGAATCCCTTTATAACTCCCCGAAATTTCAGAACGCTCATCTACAATTGATACCTTCACTCCTTCAAAATCTTCAAAACCGTTACTAAGTTGCCTCGCGATATCACGCAATAAAGTTGTTTTCCCCATCCCTGGAGGAGATATTATAAGGGTATCCATAATTTGATCTGATTCAATTATCATTGGCATAACTTTATCTGCTACCCCCTTTATCTCTCTAGATATTCTGAAATTAAAAGAGTTTATATTTTTAAACGTCTTTATTTTTCCATTTTCTAAGACAGTTTGTCCTGCTAATCCTACCCTAAAACCTCCTTTTAAAGTTATATAGCCATTGCGTAGCTCATCCTCTAAGGCATATATTGAATAATTTGAGATCAATTGTAAAATTCTTTGTGTTTGTTCGTTTGTCACAATATACCCATGAGTTGGTGATAGGCATGGATTGCCATACTTATCTATATAATAGTTTTTTCCACCACTAATGATTGAAAGGGGACGCAGTTCCCTTATTCTTATCTCCTCTAAATCGTCTGATAAAAAACTGGGAATTGAAGATATTATATTTTGAAGTTCCTCTGGCATCATATATAAAATTGTTTCTAATAAATTTAACATAGAACTCGTCCTCCTTTTACTAATATGTATGTAATACATATTTTAAATATAACTTTTTTAAAAAAGTTATATTTAAAATATTAAAGGGGAGTCGGTTAAATATTTAACCGACTCCCCTTTAATATCCAATATCATCTTCATTCATCACTATCATGCTCACCATCATATTCATCGTTATCAATCTCTTCATATTCATCCTCACTAGCAGAATAAACGACATACTTACAATTAGGACAAATAATATCGTCATTATCATAGTCTATATATACTGCTTGACGACAATTAGGACAGATAAATTCCATATATTCATCTTCATCAAAATCGTCATAATCGTCATAATCATCGTACATCATCTCTTCTAACAATGCAAGATCTTCATCCATAGCTTCTACATAATCATCCAACTCAGAATATGAAGCATCTAACTGTCCAATACAATCAACTAGTTCTTCAAGTAGATCTAATATTCCAAATATAACCTTATCTTCTTTCGTTTCACATTTCATACCTAATCCATCTGCCAAACCTTTTAAGTAAGATATCTTTTGTTGAAGATCATTCATAATATTTCCCTCCCAATAAAGATTTCATTATAGAATATTCCCATTATACTCTTTCTATATACTCATCAGTACGAGTATCAATTCGAATCGTATCCCCTTTGTTTATAAATAGAGGAACATTTATCACTGCACCTGTTTCTAAAGTCGCCGGTTTCGAACCCCCGCTAGCTGTATCCCCTCGAACACCTGGTTCAGTTTCCACAACTTCTAATTCTACAAAGTTAGGAGGTTCAACTGAAAATGGATTCCCTTGATAAAATTTTATCATTACATTCATATTTTCTTTCACATATTTCATGGCTTCCTCTACTTGCTCTTTGTCAAGGGGAATTTGCTCATATGTCTGTGTATCCATAAAATAATATAAAGTACCGTCATTATATAGATATTGCATTTCTTTTGTTTCAATATGAGCTCTAGGAAATTTCTCAGATGGATTAAATGTTCTCTCAACTATAACTCCAGTCATTATATTCCTTATTTTAGTTCTAACAAAAGCCGCTCCTTTACCCGGTTTAACATGCTGGAAATCGACTATTACACAAACTTCTCCATCAATTTCCACAGTCATACCTTTTCTAAAATCACCTGCTGCAATCATCAAATCTACCTCTCTTTCAATTTTATAACTTTATCTTTCAACTTCCTTTAAGTCTTTAAAAAATTTTAATGCCAATTTATAACTTTCAATGCCAAAACCAGATATTTGCCCTATACACACTGGTGCTATCACAGAACTATGACGAAAACTTTCCCGTGCATAGATATTTGATATATGTACTTCAATTACAGGTATATTTATGGCACTTATAGCATCTCTTATAGCATAACTATAATGAGTATATGCGCCAGCATTCAATATAACACC
Source organism: Firmicutes bacterium UBA3920 (assembly GCA_002386065.1). Lineage (GTDB taxonomy): Bacteria > Bacillota > Clostridia > Caldicoprobacterales > Xylanivirgaceae > UBA3920. The sequence goes on along the minus strand of DGES01000129.1, from coordinate 69,917 downwards.
ATCAAATTTCCCCATGGCCCAATGCAATTTATCTATCAAACTACCTTCACTATTAGACTGAAAACATTGAATTTCCACACCTATCTCTTTGGCGTACGAATTCAAGACTTCCTCTAAACTTTCTAACGATGATTTCCCATAAATAATAGGTTCTCTGATACCCAATAGATTTAAATTCGGACCATTTATTACCAATATATTCATAATAGCATTACACCTTTCATCTACTATATAATAGTATCATAAACTAAAGTTCGCAAACAAGTATAATTTTATATTGAATTTATACTATTTTACATAAGAACTATTCTACTCTATTTAATCTCTCAAATTCTTGTAGCTTTCTATAATGGTTTGTAATTTCAACAATTTTTTGTCTTCAAAAAATAAACGACTATCACTATACTAAATTTTAACATATTGATAGGGTTTTATATACCTTTCTTTATAAAATTTCAAGTTAATATAACTATATGTGAATACCATATATTTTTAAAAAAATTTAAATACATAAGAAATTACTTCCTTTACTATCTCTTCTAATGATTTTCCATCTGTTTTAATTGTAATATGGGCCTGTGCATATATATTGGATCTATTCCTGTATAATTTGCAGAATTTCTTATAGGTATTATACTGTTTTAATAGGGGACGTTCTTGACAGTCTTGCAACCTTCGCCAAAGTTCCTTAGGTGATGTATTTAGTCCAATAACTAATCCATTGTTCTTCATAAGTTGTAAATTTCCATGATATAGAGGTGTTCCACCTCCTGTAGCAATAACCGTCCCCTCTGTACTCTTTATAATTTTACATATAACATCATGCTCTAGTTTCCTAAAATATTCTTCCCCCCACTCTTCAAATATATTCGAAATGGGCATATTCAGTCGTTCTTCTATTAAAGAATCGGTATCAATAAAATCTAAATTAAGTTTATCCGATACCAATTTCCCTATAGTTGTCTTTCCCGTTCCCATAAATCCTATAAAAAATATCTTTTTCATCTGACATACTCCAACCTTCAGCTTATTTTTATGATTATATCATCTTAAACAATTGAAATAAAGTATTTTAAGTCCACGATAATATATTAGTTTCATATTTTTATAAATATAATGCAGCTCCCAACGCATCTATGTAAAAAGCAGGTAAATCACATTCATCTTTTAAAAGAGGACTTATTCCTAATAACTCTCCATCCAACCATATAGCTGTATAACCTAGTTCTTTAAAAAAATCTATATATTTATCAATTACATTACAATTACCTGTCAAAATAATACTATGAATGATTTTATCATAATACTCCATAGAAAAATAATCAAATATACCTATAAGTTCCTTGTCCAAATGTTTTTTGGGTAGTTTTATATGAGCTGTAGAAATGATATCATTCTGCCAATAGAAAAATATATCTATAACCGTTTCATCTATATATATAAGACAGAGAGTAACTCCTTTACCTATCTTAGCATCAATGTGTCTTAATATCATTAAACGAGCTTCTAGTGGTGATATGAAAGAAACTGTTCTAAAACCCAATCTATTGAGTTTAATTTTATATTGCTTCATATCAGCAATTGGCAAACCCATGGCCAATATCCGCTGGAATTTATTTTCATTATTGGGTTTGAGTCCAAGTGGGAAATAAGAGAATCTATACAAATCAGCATCAATATCATATAGACGATGTAATTCATACTCTATATATTGAATAATATTCTTAGAATTCATATATGGGAGTTCCAAATAACTCTGTATTATAAGCTCAGAGGGCAAAACCACATTTATTTTTGTTTTTCCTAAATTATAGTCATAAAGCATTTTCTTCTCTATAAGAGTCAAAGTACCTTCAAAGCATATTATATCTTCCACAGCTATACCATTGTTGCAAGTTCTTATTTGACACAATACTACTTTATTATCTCCTTCACAAGCTCCTATCGAAATTTTATTTTTTTTAAAATAGCATTCTAAACAAGTCATATTATACCTCTTTTATACTAATTATTTTAAACATTTCTTCAAATATATTTTCTGGTGAGTATCCTATAATTACTTGTGCTATAAACCTTCTCGAGATCCCTTCCATACTCGCTTTTACTTCTATTTCATATTCAAGTGATGTTTCGCTTTTTTTTACAAGTTTTATTTTTATGGTATTGACACAGACATCTTCCTCCATATCTAGTGGCATAATATCAAGACTTGACATTAAATCGTTATAACTATCTATGAAATCAAAGGAATTATTGCATTCCGTGAATACAATCTCTAAATTAGTCTGCATTATCTCTAATGTATGTATTAATTGAGCATAAGCCATATAATAACACGTCATATAACAGCCCATATCGTAATTCATACAAGAATTTTGTACCACTAATGACATAAGTATGGTACCTACAATAATCGATATAGCTACTATAATCACAACAATGACAAGGGCAAATCCTCTATTAAAACACTCATACAACATCTCATTCACCAAGATATACTTTAATAGTTATTGATAGCAACTCTCTATTATCTCCCTTACCACCTATCATAACAACAGATATTAAACCTTCATCATTGCTTACTTTAAATGTAGTAATATAATCTGCAAGGGGGTTGGGAGAACTAGCATTATAATTATGATCAACCATCAGTTTATCACCACGTATAAAAAATTTAGTCTTCTTAATTAGAAGAGTATTATTGCCATTGAAATCTTTTCCAATGACTATATCGTCCAAAGCACTATTCAAAAGCATATTGTGTATGAAAGATGCAGCAAATCTCATATTTCCTTGAATTTCTAAATCATCAATATTCCTCACATAGGAATCTGTTCCAATATAAAAACTTGTATAAGTTATACTTAAAAGTAAAGACAATATAAATAGAGACACTACGAATTCAACAAGAGTAAAACCTCTATCCCATTTCATTCCTATTATTATATCTCCTTTTCAAATAATGTTTCCATTAATAAAGAAGGGACTTCATCATATGAGTTCTCAAAAATCTCAATATACAATTTAAAAATAACTTTATCCCTATTGCTATTATCTTCTATAGTAGTTAGATTTCTTACTGAATCAATATGGATTTTATCATGGTTATCATGGGTGCAGTATAGTATTAAATCAGAATTACTGGCAATATTATTTATGTCTATAAATATGTCATGCTGCAAATTATATTTCATGGCATTTATCACAATATAAGAAGGTGTATCATTTTTATTGGGATAAAAAATATATGTAGTATATGAATTATCCATGGATTTTACTATATAATGAATTACATCAGTCCTTCCATTCCAGTAAGGAGTAATACTATATCTAATATAATAGTCTTCATATTCTATCTGTTCTAATTTTAATAAGGCATTGAGCTCTTCTATGGACATGGATTTTAACTCTTCTATATATGCCTCTCCTATATAAACTAATTCCAGTGTCCTTTTGCCGTTTTGAGATTCTAAATTTATAAAGCGAAATACCTCTATTATCATGGGTAAAATCATAACAAATATAAATAAGGAAATTACAATTTCAACGTACGTTATTCCTTTATTATATGGAGGTTTTTTCATTGTATTCTCACCCGTCCTGTAGTGGGCATAATTACAATATTCTTAGTATTTCCATAATGGTCGGCTAAATATATTGTCCCTGTTCGTCCCGGTAAACCTGTTTTATAATTAAACTCTATATAACGGTAGTCACCACTCCCAGCTAATGTAGAATACCTAATATATACGCCTTCACATAATTCTACCTTCTTTATAGGGCTTTTAATGGGACTTTGTAGCCTTATATTATAACTATTCTCATCTACATATAATACAAGTTTATACTTCTCTCTATGAGTCAATGCAAGATGTTGAGTGTACCTAATATCTTGTGCTAGTTGAACAGCTTGCATATGTAAGATTAAACCACTTCCTAGAGCTTTTATACTAGGCATAGAAGCTCCTAATAAAATCGATATAATGCATAACAATACTATCATTTCCACAAGAGAAGTTCCCTTACTAATATACAGCAAATATTTATCACTATTCTCCATGTAATATACTTCCCCTTCCTGCGCTATCTATATATATAGGATACATCATTTCCCAATCAAAATCAGGAGGTATTCTAAGTTTTATGGTGTCTTCGGTAATATCTTCTATTGAAGTTATTTGAACATTTTTTACTCTATTAGCTTCTCTTATTTGCTCCCCATTATATGCATATATAATACTAAGAAGTAATTTCGAATTCATCTCCTTAGCAACATGTTCAGATTTAGTCATTGTATAGACTAAATTAGGCATTACTATAGAGAGTAATATGCCCAAAATTGCTACCGTTAATATCACATCAACTAATGTCATACCCCTATCATTAGACATAATATTTATCCTCCTTGTATCCAGTAAAAATCTTACCATTCTCTTCCATTTAACATGCTCCCATCCTTTGTACTCCGAAACATGATAAAGATAAAACTTTTATTCCTATATTACTGGAATTTTAGATATAAATAATCTGTTACGCCGCAATAAGACTATTTTTTACCTATAGAATATCTACCAATTTATATATGGGTAAAATAAGTGCATATGAAATAAAACCCACAATAACTCCTACTATCAATATCAGCATTGGTTCAAGCAATACTAGATAGCGTTCCATTTTTCCCTTTATCTCAGATTCATAAAATTTAGCTACCCCATCGAATGCATCCTCAATACTGCCAGATATAGCACCGGCTGATAACAGTTGCTTAAAGATTAAAGGAAAAATTTTGCTACTAGAGAAAGAATACACAATATCCCTACCCTCGTTTATCTTTTCTTCTATATTCCTAAGTTCTGATTTTATTGCCTTATTGCTTACTATATTACAAGTCATATCAAGACTATCGACTATAGAAATTCCCGATTTTAGCAGCATAGACATTACTATACATACCCTCGTCGTAATAATTTTTATTATCATACTTCCTATAATGGGCAATTTTAAAACAAAATTGTGAACTTTAGAACTACCATTTTTAATAATTACAAAAAATATTATGAAGATTATAGTTAAACCAAGTATAAACCTTCCTCCACCCAATTTTTCACTAATCGATAATAGAGCTTTAGTTGCTGCTGGAAGACTTTCATCATTATGCACATATATACTTGTAAAATGTGGGGTTACATATGAAACAATAAATTGAACTAAAATTACAGTAAGCACAAGTACAAAGACTGGATATACAAGGGCATTCATAAATCTCTTTTTTAATATATATTCCCTTTCATAATGCTCTGACATGTATTTGAACGATAATTCTAAATTCCCACTTGCTTCTCCTGCTTGTATCATCTCTACAAACATATTTGGAAGTTTTTCTTTATGGATTTGAAAACTTCTGGATAAGCTAACACCCTTTTGAATATCTACATATACATCTCCTAGTATTTTTTTTAATCTTCTATTTTTAGTGTTTGTATATATACTTTGAAGTGCTTGTAATATAGGGATACCTGACCTCATTATCACATACATTTGCTGACAAAATATAATTATGTATTTCATAGGAACTTTACCAATAGAATTTGAAGTTGTTTTATCTAAAGTGAATATTGCTTTCTTTATTTTGAATGGATACAATGACTGCTCACGAACTGTGTTAAATGCTTCATATTTGTTAGAGGCTTCTACATATCCCTGTACACGCTTACCTTCTAAATCCATAGCATAATACTTAAATACAGGAATTTTTATCCCCCCTTGTTATACATCAAATCGTTCGAATATATAGTTCTTAACACTTCCGAAATATCTGTAATACCCTGAAATAAAAGCTCTAAACATTGTTCTTTTATAGTCTTCATTCCTAAATTTACTGCAAGATTTTTTATTGTATCTTCATCAGTTCCTTCCAATATTGCATATTTAATATCTCGAGTAACAATAAGAATTTCAAACACTGCAGTTCTACCTTTATAGCCTTTAAAATTACAATAATTACAACCCATAGGCCTATATAAGCTGTAAATCTCTTCATCTACACCTAAGACACTTAGCAACTTTATATCTTGTAATGACGGAGTTGTCCGTTTCTTACATTTAGGACATAAGACCTTCAATAGCCTTTGAGATATAATGCCTACTATAGACGCACCCAGTAAATATGATTCGATTCCCATATCTATAAGACGAATTATAGAACCTACAGCATCATTTGTATGTAATGTGCTAAATACCAGATGACCTGTTATAGCAGCCCTTATAGCAATTTCCGCAGTCTCTTTATCCCGAATCTCACCTACCATTATGATGTCCGGATCCTGTCTAAGTGCAGCTCTCAATCCTTCTGCAAATCCAAATCCTACTTTTCTATTGACCTGCATTTGATTGACTCCATATATTGTATATTCAACAGGATCTTCTATAGTTATTATGTTGTTATTCCCTATATTTAATTCTCTAAGCATAGCATATAAGGTTGTAGTTTTGCCGCATCCAGTGGGACCGGAAACAAGCACAATACCTCTTTTATTTCCTAATAATAGGGTTAATTTATCCATCTGGGATTTAGATAGACCTAACTTGTCTTTTGTAAGAAAGGATTTTGATTTATTTAATAGACGTAGTACTGCTTTTTCACCAAATATAGTAGGTGTAATCGAAATTCGAATATCTATATCGCCTTGATTAGTGGGCATTAGCACTCTACCATCTTGAGGTTGCCTCTGTTCTGCTATATCTAAATTAGCCAATATTTTTATCCTACTTATTAAAGCATCATAGATATCTTTAGGTATCTCCATTATATTGTAAATTTCTCCATCTATTCTAAATCTTACTCTTCCATGACCATCAAAAGGTTCTAAATGCATATCACTAGCATTTGATTCTATTCCTTGATTTAACAAGACATCAAATATTTTTACTACAGGTGCAGAAAGCAACTCATGCTCAGATATTAACCCCTTTTCTTCTCGAAATTTCATAGATAAATTATCTAGACCACTCTGATAATCAGTGATCGCCTTTGCTAGATTCCAATTCCCGTATATAATGTCAATGGCTCTTTCGATATCCCTCCTAAGCGCTATATAGGGTACTATATCCATAGAAGATAATATTCTTATATCTTCTATGGCATATCGATCAAGGGGATTCTCCATAGCTACATATAGAATGTCACCTGAACGCTTAAAAGGTACTAAATTATGCATTTTAGCACTTGAATAGGGAATATATTTGCAAAGCTCAATATCAATGTTACTTAAATCTGTATATGGTATACCGTAACATTCATCTACTATTTGAATTAATTGTTCTTCTGTGACGTACTTATTATCTACAAGAGAGCGTAAAAAAGACTCATCACTATTTAAAAATAGTAGCTTTTTTAACTGTTTCTCTTTTGCTATGCCTCTTTCTTCTAATACATGTATTAAATTAGCATATTTTTCATTCAACAGCATCACCACTATTTAGATATGGTATGCCTATATATTACAATATCTCTCATTTAATTACAAGCGTTTTTACAAAATATTTCCTTCTAATATTTTTTTACAATGATTATATGAAATGTCTATTCCTGTCCATAATTTAATGGACTCCAAAGCCTGACCAATTAACATGTCTATACCATTTTGCACTGTACATCCTTGTCGCCTTGCCTCTTGAAGCAATCGCGTTTCTTTAGGATTATATATAATGTCCACTACTACAGTATGAGCACAAAATTTAAAATCTTCTAGTGGATTTCCAGATATTTGAGGCCACATCCCAACTGGAGTAGTATTTACAATTAAATCTAAATTTGCACACTTTAACTCTTGTTTTTCGATAGGTATGATTATCTCGGAATTGTACTGACTATTGAACTCTTTGGCTAGTTCTAAACTTTTTTGATGTGTTCGATTTATTAAGTATATACATCTTACGCCTTCCTTTAAAAGATATACACATATAGCCCTCGAAGCCCCTCCTGCCCCTATTATGGCCACATCTTTATTTAATGGATTAAAACCCATACGCTTAAGACCTTCTATAAAACCCATGCCATCGGTATTATACCCCTTTAAATTTCCATTATGAAGTGTCACTGTATTTACTGCACCTATCATTTTTGCTTCTTCATCTATATCATCTAAAAACTTTAATATCTCCTGCTTATAAGGAATGGTCACATTAAATCCAGCAAAAGATAGAGCGCACATTCCTTCTACTGCCTTTTGAAGTTCATTTGCTTTAACATCAAAAGTCATATATACGAAATTCATATCAAATGTATCATATAATGCATTATGGATAGATGGAGATAAACTATGCTCCACTGGGCTACCTATTAAACCTATTAACCTTGTATTATTATTTATTGTCATATTCTATCTTTCTCCCCATTAGAGTTTTTTCTAATAGTCTCATAAATTTAGTTGTTATAAACTCTTTTTTAGAAAGCGGATCTACTAATATCGTGGTCAAACCCATCATATTTCCACCTAATATATCAGTAAATATCTGATCTCCAATCACTAATGTGTTTTCTATATCTGCCTCTAACGCCTCAAGGGCATGATTAAATGAACGAGAAAAAGGTTTTTTCCCTTTAAAAACAGTTAAAACTAATAATTGATCTGCCAATTCACTTATTTGTTTTTTATTATTGTTATTAGAAAGTAAGCATATCTTAAAGCCCATATCTTTTATATACTGAATTTGATTAAATAATTTAGGATTTATCTCATACATATCCCAAATCACTAGTGTATTATCCACATCTAATATTATGTTTCTATAACCCATAACATGTAGATATGTAAAATCTATTGAGTATATATCTTTATATTTCATAGTGGGAGTTAATAATCGTTTTATAAAAGATTTCCACTGTATATTATATTTCTCCATATATATCTTATCTCCTACATATAATAGTAATATTTAATTTTTAAATAACTTGTCCAAAAATATTAAAAAAATCCTCCTTTCCATAGAAAATATTTGAGACAAAAAAAGAAATTACTTTTAATAGTTAGTTTATTAAAAAATTTAATATATTTCAATAGTAAATTGAAATCATTTATAAACTATATACATGTTTTACCTATCTCTAATAAGTATTTTCACAAAATTCCTTTGATAATTTGTATATAGCCCTTTTTTCAATACGCGATACATATGATCTAGAAATCCCTAAAATTTGAGCAATTTCTCGTTGTGTCATATTGTAACCATTAGATAATCCATACCGCATCTCCAACACCATGCGTTCCCTTTGTTTTAAGGATTCTTTCATTTTTTGATATAATTTTTTAGTCTGTAGCTTCAATTCTACCTCATCTATAACTTGATCTGGATCTGTACCAAGTATATCAATAAGATTAATCTCATTACCTTCTTTGTCTATACCTATAGGATCATGTAAAGATATCTCTCCTCTGTTTTTTTTGGAAGCACGAATCGACATTAATATTTCGTTTTCTATACATTTAGCTGCATATGTTGCTAATTTCGTATTCCGATCTAAATTATATGTGGATATAGCTTTTATCAACCCTATTGTTCCGATCGATATCAGATCATCTGTATCATTTCCTGTGTTTTTGTATTTTTTTACTATGTGAGCAACTAATCTAAGATTATGCTCTATCAATATATTTTTGGATTCTTCACTACCTTTAGCATATTGTTCTAGATGATACCTCTCTTCTTCAGAACTCAATGGTTGAGGAAATGAACTATTGCCCGATATATGGGATACAAGCGGAAAGGCATTGCTTACAAAATATAAAATGGCATTTCCAATTAAAAACAAAGACATGCACCTCCCATACTCAATTACTATACATAATATGAGTATATTTATGGATTTGTGCCTGTCCCTCTTTTTTAATCTAAATTAGAATTATATCTCCATATGCCCTCTGCAACCTCTTTAAATATGGGAGCTGCCGTTTTCCCTCCTCCTCCTTCTTCTCTAGATAATATTGCAATTACATACTTAGGCTGATCCATTGGGAAAAAACCTGCAAACCAGCCATAATGATTGACATATTTATCATTGTTTATTTGAGGAGTACCTGTTTTTCCCCCACAACCACCAAAATTCTCGCTATAAGCTTTTTCCCCAGTACCATATTTTGCTGCATGTATTAACCACTTTTGAAGTTCCTTAGCTGTTTCCTCTTTAAGTACTCTGTATTCCTCATTTCTACCACTCCATCGTATTCTTTGCTTTTCATTTGATATAAATCCTCTAACTAGTCGTAGGGGTTTTCTCACCCCTCCATTTGCAATAGTGGTCATCATATCTGCCACTTGTATAGGTGTGACCAATATGCTACCTTGTCCAAGGGCAAGATTACCTACGCCGGCGCCGGCGTACTCATCCCTAGCTGGAAGTGTTCCTCTATCATTATCAAGACCTATATCCACATCATTACCAAAACCAAATTGGCGTGACAATTCTATTATACTTTCACCTCCTAGCTCCCTTGTTATAGATATAAAGGTATCATTACATGAACGGCTAAATGCTTCTTCCAAAGTCAATCGTCCTAATCCTCCTATGTCTCTATGACAAGAATAATATACTCCATTTACCTCAATACCACCATTACAATAAAAGATATCTTCACTACAATAACGTCCATCTTCCAATGCAGCAGCAGCAACAATAACTTTAAACACCGAACCTGCGGGAAATGCCTTTAAAGGTATAGCCCATAAGCAATCTTCTTCAACATTAGAGTTCAAGTCATATTGCCTATAATTAGGTCTACTTGCCAATGCTAGTATCTCTCCGCTATCTATCTCAACCACTATACCACCATTCCTATTACCAAAATGTTCTAGAGCTTTTTCTAATATTTCTTGTATATAATAATCTATAGTAAGCTCCACATCGTAATATGCAGTATCGGTTTGCTTAATGCCATAATCGACTCCAGGTAGCAAATTGTCTTTTGCATCTTTTAATGTATACAAAACCTTCTTACCATTACTATTTAAATACATATCGAAGTTTTTTTCTATCCCCATTATAGGAGTACCATCTTTTTGTATATATCCTATTACATGTCTAGCAATGGAATTTTCATCATAGCGAACATTGGTTGTATATAGATATACCCCTTTATATTTTCCACTCTCTATTTCGTTTATAATATCATAATCCATATTTACTACTTCTATTTCTACAGTATCTATATTTTTGTCAAATTGCATACTGAGCTCTCTAACATCTTTGCCCGTTAGAATAGATATAACATTAAAAACCTGTTCTTGAGGCGCAAGTAATTTGGGAAATATTATGAGAAACACCTCATCCCTTCCCTTTGTAAAAGATATACCATTTCTATCTACTATATCTCCCCTTATACTCTCAGATTTAATGACTGCATTATATTGACTGTCTGCCATTTGACTGAGATTGTCATGATTTATTATCTGTATGTTAAATAACCCTAACATCAATAGTAAAAATAAGACTACAATAATAATATAAAATTTTTTTAAGCGGATTTTTACTATATCTTTATATCTCATATTTTTTAGTCTCCTCTATAATAGCTGATTTTGCTACTCTAAATGCAAATAGCTATGTGACAATATTATTATTATCACATAGCTATTTATCTATACTTTTTTTCGTCTTAAGAGAGAATATTTGCTCAACGGAATATCAATTGGCAATTTTACTATCTGTTGAGGATGTGGTGCACAGTCAATAATTTGTCCATCTTCATCCAATATGGTTCTTACTTCATATTCTAAGTAAGGTTTTCCTGGTCTCATTATCTCAAGTTTATCTCCAACTTTAAAGTGATTTCTCTGTTCGACTACGGCAATTCCTTTATCTAACATATAATCTACTACCATGCCTACAAAATCATAATTACGTATATATTGACTATCATCATATCTATGATCCTTAGCAGTAGGTTTACCAAAATAAAATCCTGTAGTAAAAGGACGATGACTAACCTTTTTTAATTCTTTGATATAGTTAGTATCAAATATATAATTATCGGGATCCTCTGCATATCTATCCAGTACTTGCCTATATGTCTGAACTACAGTTGCTACATAATAACTGCTTTTCATCCTACCTTCAATTTTCAAACTATCAAGGCCTGCATCTATTAGCTCTGGTATATATTCTATCATACATAAATCGTTGGAATTAAATATATATGTTCCCCTATCATCTTCAAATATTGGGAAATATTCTCCTGGCCTCTTTTGCTCCATAAGATAATACTTCCACCTACATGGGTGGGCACATGCACCTCTATTTGCATCCCTTCCCACCAAATAATTACTAAGAGCGCATCTCCCTGAATAAGATATACACATGGCACCATGTACAAATGCTTCTATTTCAAGATCTTCTGGTATATTTGCCTTTAGAGCTTTAATCTCATTAATAGACAATTCTCTAGCCAATATTATTCTGTCTACACCTTGTCTATACCAAAAAAGTGCACTCTTCCAGTTTGTAGTGTTTGCCTGAGTACTAAGATGTATACTTATATTTGGTGCAGTTTTTTTGACAAGATCCAATATGCCTGGATCAGAAAGTATAATGCCATCTACATTCGCATCAGCTAAAGCCTCTATATATTCCTTCATCCCATTAAAATCATTATTATGGGCAAATATGTTCATGGTTACATATACTTTTCTATCTCTATTATGGGCATATTTAATCCCCTCTTCTATTTCATGGATTTCAAAATTATCTGCAAAAGCACGAAGTCCAAATTGCTTACCTCCTATATATACAGCATCAGCCCCATATTCAATTGCTATCTTAAGTTTTTCTAAATTTCCAGCAGGGGCTAATAATTCGGGTATTTTCATAGTTATAATGCTATCCTCCTTTTTTATAGCTGATCGAAATACCATCACCCAAAGGAATTATTATGGTATCCAAACTTGTATGATTTGATATAATCTTTAAAAATTTTTTCATTTCTCTGACAATAGTATCTTTCTTTTTATTTACTATTTTATCATTAGCTACCATGCCATAGAATAATACATCATCACAAACTAAAAGTCCTCCAGGTCTTAATAATCTCAAACAGTGGTTTAGATAAGATAAGTATTGTCCCTTAGGTCCATCCATGAATATAATGTCGAATACACCATCCATATATTCTAGTATCTCTCCAGCATCTCCATTATATATAAATATATTCCTATCTGCACCAGCCATCTTAAAATATTTTCTTGCCTGACAAGCTAAATCATAGTCTAACTCTATCGTAGAAATTTGTCCCCTTTGTCCCATAGCTTTGTACATAACCAAAGAGGAGTATCCTATGCATGTACCTATTTCTAATATATTCCTAGGTTTTGTAGCTTTTATTATTATGTCCATAAGACATGCAAGGCTCTTTCTCATTATTGGAAAGTGTTTTTTTTCAGCCTCTTTTCTCATATGAATCATTATTTCATCCTCTTCATAACTTATTAAGTTGTCCAAGTAGTGCTTTATATATTCCTTGTATATGAGACTAATTTACAAACACCTCCATTACAAAATTAAGATCCACATTTGAGTGGATCTTAATTTGAACTATTTTTCCATAATTTCTCATATTTTTTCTTATCTTTTATATGTGAATCATAATCATAATTAAATGAATGTCTACCCTCATTCGGATCCATAAGCACAAAATAGAGGTAAGGTTTTTCTGGATCCATCATCTCTTCATCAGGATATAACACAGATTTTATAGCAAGTTCACCTGGACATGCTATAGGACCTATTGGTAAACCTTTATATTTGTAGGTATTGTACTTAGATTCAATTTGGGCCTCTTCATTTGTGACATATAATATATTTTTGCCTGTTATATAGCGTATTGTAGCACATGACTCAAGTGGCATATCTCTATTTATTCTATTATGGAATACTGCTGCAATTTTAGGAAATTCTTCCTTGAGTCTTGCCTCACGTTGCACTATAGATGCCAATGTTACAACCTGATCAGTGGTTAAATTCAATTCATCAGCCCTAGACTGATATTCTGCATTATATACTTTAGCAAATTGTGATAGCATTGTCTTTATTATATCCTCCGGCGTAGAACCTTCATCTACAAAATATGTCTCAGGAAATAAATATCCCTCTAATGGATATGGATATTTGTCTATATCTCGCCTCTCCTCAGGTATTTCTTGTAAAAAAGTAAATTGCTTTTCGTATTTTTTAATATTTGCAGCTTCTTTTATAAATTCTTCCTCTGTAAAAGAAAACTTTCCACTTTCAGCGAGGGCATTGGCTATCTCTGCTACAGTTTTACCTTCAGGAATAGTAATTTTTTTCTGTGGAATGGCACCTTCTCCCGATGTGATGGCCTCCACTATTTCCGGAAGACTCATACTCTTTTTTAGCTTATATTTTCCTGCTTGCACATTAGAAGATTTACCTGAGAGTTCCATGAAAATTTTAAAAACACCTTTATTTTGAATGAGCCCTTCATCATATAGAATATTACCTATACCCCGAGCAGATGTACCCATAGGAATTACAATTATAACATCACTGTTATCATTGGGATCCATTGGACTTGTAAACTTTTTATAGGTATATTTTACTGCAAAAGTTACTGTCCCGACAACTATACAAAAACTGATTACATATATAAGTAACTTCCTAAGGATAGGATGTTGAGAAGATATATCTTCTCCTCTCCTTGCAACAGATTTTTTCTCTTTTTTTATAACGGGTTGGGACATCGGTCACCCTCCAATACAAATAATTTACCTCTAACTAAAACTAAGAAAGAAATACATACTTATATTTTTCTATTACCTTTAAAATTTATTTTTGATCTCATACTGTTCAACAGCTCTTATCCCATTAAAGTAGAGATAAGAGCTGTATAATAAATCTTTCATTATTACAGGAACAATTTTGTTTTTAGTTTTAAACTTGTCCTATTTTGAGCTTAGCTGAACTTTATATAATTATATATTATCTATATAATATTTACAAGTTAAAGCAACCTAAAATCATAGGTTTTCACTCTATTTTAAAATTAGATCAGCTCATTAAGTTATATCTCCATAATAATGGGCAATATCATGGGATTCCTCTTAGTCTTTTCATATAATAAAGATCTTAGCCCATTTTTGATATTAGATTTTAAGGTAGCCCAATCGGTTATATTCTTTTCCTCACATTCCTCAAGTATAGATTTAACCAGTTGTCGAGCTTCATTCATAAGCTCCTCAGATTCCCTTACATATACAAATCCCCTAGAGATAATATCAGGACCAGCAATCATCTCGCCCGTATCTCCTGATATAGTTACAACAACTACCATAAGTCCATCTTGAGCTAAATGCTTTCTATCCCTCAAGACAATATTGCCTACATCACCAACCCCTAGTCCATCTACTAAAATTCTTCCTGCAGGAACACTTCCTGCAAATTTACATGAGTTTTTAGTCAAAGCCAATATAGAACCTATCTTCGGAATAAATATATTTTCCTTAGGCATCCCCAGTGATTCTGCTAACTGGGCATGTCTCTTAAGATGCCTATATTCGCCATGGACGGGAATGAAAAATTTAGGCTTAACTAATGTATGAATAAGCTTTAGTTCTTCCTGACATGCATGCCCTGACACATGTACATCTGCCAATGCTTCATATATTACTTCTGCACCCTTTTCAAATAATTGATTGATGACTTTAGAAACAAGTTTTTCATTACCTGGAATAGGATTTGCAGATATTATCACCATATCTCCCGGAGTAATTTCTAATTGCCTATGCATTGATGCAGCCATACGCGAGAGAGCTGACATAGGTTCACCTTGTGTCCCAGTAGTGATAACCGTTATTTTATTTGCGGGATAATCATTTATCCTATCTAAATCTATGAGTGTATTTTTGGGAACGTTTAAATAGCCTAATTCAAGAGCCACGCTCACCACATTTATCATGCTTCTTCCCGATATAGCCACTTTTCTGTCGAATTTTACTGCAGCATCTATTATCTGCTGTATTCTGTGTATATTGGATGCAAAAGTTGCTACAATTATTCGGCCTTGAGCAGTTCCAAAAATATCCTCAAACGTTTCACCTACTGTTCGCTCTGACATTGTATAACCAGGCCGCTCTACATTGGTACTATCAGCAAGTAGAGCTAATACTCCTTTTTCTCCTAATTGGGCAAATCTAGCAAGATCTATAACCTGACCGTCAATAGGAGTATAGTCAATTTTAAAGTCTCCTGTATGAATTATAGTTCCAACAGGTGTATATATTGCAAGAGCCACTGCATCTGCAATACTATGACTTGTCCTTATAAACTCTACAGTAAAACAGCCTAATTTAATCTTACCTCCAGGTTTTATTCTATTTAATTTTGCATTTTGAATATTATACTCTTTTAATTTATTCTCAAGTAATCCTATGGTAAGCTTGGTACCATATACCGGAACATTTATTTCCCTTAAAACATATGGAAGTGCACCAATATGATCCTCATGTCCATGTGTAACTACTATTCCTCGAATCCTATTCTTATTCCGTGTCAGATAAGTAATATCGGGAATAACTAAATCTACACCTAACATCTCGTCCTCTGGAAATGTCATGCCACAATCTATAAGTATTATATCATTTCCATATTCCAATACCGTCATATTTTTCCCTATCTCGTATACACCACCGAGTGTAATAATCTTAAGGATATCCTTAAGATTATTATTCTTACCATTGCCCTTCTTACCGTTATAATTATTCTTATTATTTTTGTTGCCCTTGTTGTTTTTATTATTTAAGTTATTTTTGTTGTTATTTGACGTCACTAATGCAATTCCTCCTAATTTTATAATATTTAAAATCCGCACACATCCAATATTATTTTAATTATACTTGATTTAATAAAAATGTGCAACAATTGTTTCAAAGTAAAGGGATGAATTCCAATATAAGCCATGGTTTAGATTATACAAACAATCACAAAAAAAGGGCTTATTAAGTGCCCATATTGACAAAATTAATCTTTTTCCTTTATATCTTTTATTTTTTTTTCATAAAAATCTGCCAATTCCGTTGCATATTCTTCAGTATAACCTTGACTATATAGTCTACAAAAAGCATTATCATTATCAGGTAATATTAATACCCAACCATTTTTATGCTTGATTTTGATTCCTTCATCCAATTCCATATCATTTGAATTTAAATCATCGTCTTCTATGAGAGAACGAATTATCTTGCCCTTCCACTCCCAAGGACAATCAATCTCTCTTTCTTGCATATGGTAATTAGGTAATTCAGAGGATAGACTCGACAACGTAGTTTTTTCTCTAGCCAAAACATCCAATATTTTGACTATCAAAACATTACTATCAAAATATAATCTAAACAAATTTTCTGCTTCTTTTCCATTCATATCATATATAGAGTTCATGATGGCATTTTTTGAAGTTTTAGTCCTCATTACTCTTCCCATATATTTTTCTGCAATATCCTCTACTATACTCGGTGCAGTATGCGGAACTACTATATTACATCCCTTATTTTGTTTGAGACTTATTAAAACAATAAGTGCAAGTAATTTTTCGTCCCTGATCACTTTTCCTGTTTCATCATATAATATGAGCTGTTCACCATTATTTAATAATTCTATACCTATATCATATTCATATCCCATTTTATTAATTATAACTCTATCTATTCCAGTACCATATTCTATGTTACATCCTAAGTTTTGCAAGATGTCTTTTAGTATTTTTGATGCCCATCCTGTATTTTCTATAAAAATATTATATTCCCTTGCTTTTATGTCTTTTCTATCTATCGAATCTAAAATTTCCGCTATATAAAATTGCAACACACCATTTAGTATTTTTACACCCTTTATCTTATCTGGTGGCTGCATATAAAAATCATTCCTTAAAAAAGAATTTTGTATCTTACGTTCTTCATCCGATGAAATATTAATACCCTTTTGACCTATTATTTGGATGTTTAAATTCCCATTATCCTGATTTAATATACATATACCTCCATCTAAGCCTAATTTATCAATTGAGTATCTCAGTACTGAAGTAGGGATTTGTCCCAAATCATAGACTTCTAATCCCACTGATAGCATTCCCGAAACAATACTATATTTTATCATATGAGTTATATGACTATTATCACCACATATTCCCACTTGATTTCCTAGTTTCAATATGGAACCATATGCAGCTCCTAGTCTGATTGCGAACTGTGGACTTATATCTACTATTGCCTGTCCTATAATTCCATCTTGAGTAAACAATGTATTATCCTGACCACTACTCCATACTATATTTTCCGTTATGATCATATCATTACCAATTTTCTTAGAAGGCCATATCTTAACAAAGGGCTTTATAACCGTTGCTTCCCCAATATAACATTCATCGGCTATCACAGTATTTTCATATATTCTTGCACGTTGCTGTATCTTCACTTTATTACATATAGTTGTCCCCTTAAGTTCAGTCTCCCTACCAATTGTTGTATTATTCCATATCACAGTCTTTGCAATATTACTCGTCTCACCTACTATATTATGCGTCCCCATAACAGTATATGGACCTATATGGGCATTTGCTCCAATATGATTATATTCACCAATAAAACATGGTGCCTCTATTATTGCAGTAGGATGTATATCACAGCCTTTGCCTAGCCTTATATCCGCTCTTCCCAAAGTCTTATATTCTCCATCTATATCTACTTCGCCTACTTTTCCATCGAGAACATCAAAATGGGCCTTTAAATAGGTCTCTGGACTTCCTATATCACACCAGTATTCATCGGTTATATAACCATACATGGGCTTCCCTTGTTTTAATAGTATAGGAAATAAATCTTTACTAAAATCAAATTTAGTATTCGGTTCAATATATTTAAGTACTTCTGGCTCTAATATATATATACCTGTATTTACAGTATCACTAAATACTTCCCCCCAATTGGGCTTTTCCACGAATCTGGTAATTTCGTTTTCTTTATTTGTAATCACAACTCCATATTCCAAAGGAATAGCCACTTTCTTCAAAACCAATGTAGCCATTGCTCCCTTAGTTCTGTGAAAATCTATAACCTTTGACAGATCTATATTCGTTAAGGCATCACCGCTTATGACTATAAATGTCTCATCTAAAAATTCTTCTCCATTTTTGACACTTCCTGCTGTTCCCAGTGGTTTATCTTCTATGAAATATTTAAGTCTTACACCAAACTCTCTTCCACTACCATAATAATTTTGTATTATATGCGGAAGATATTGTAAAGTAACTCCTATATCTCTTATATTATATTTCCTTAAAAGGTCTATACTATATGTCATTACCACTTTATTCATAATTGTGACCATTGGTTTTGGTAAATCACAGGTAAGCGGTCTAAGTCTTGAGCCTTCTCCTCCTGCCATGATAATCCCCTTCATATCATCATCCTTTCTCTATATGAAGTCCAAACTTTTATCTATTTGCAAATGACATAATTAGTATGTGTATACCTTTAACTCCTTATACCTAAGTAAAAAAGGGATAAAAAGATAGAGTGATATAACATACCACCCTATCTTCCAAGTTCTTTGAAGATTTGCTCATTTAAAATCTTAATATATGTTCCTTTCATATCTAGAAAACGAGATTCTATTATGCCGGCACTTTCTAGCTTTCTAAGTGCATTTACAATCACAGACCGGGTAATACCTATTCTGTCTGCAATTTTACTTGCCACCAATAACCCTTCTTTACCGCCTAATTCATCTAGTATATATATAATTGATTCCATATACCTTACCACTTTTACTCAACGCAAATACATTGCATTCCAATATTTCTTCAAGGCTTTTACATAAATCATAAAAAAAGACAAAGTCTAAACCAGAACTTTGAAGGAATCTATTTAACCTCCTAGTTTTGTCAAGCAGTGTACTAGGAATATATTTCACTCCCTATGAAAGACACATTTTATAAACACATCTACTATTAAACTCCTTAGATAATCTAACTTAAAACTTCATATCACAATATATATTTTCTCAAGTCATTTTCTTTTATCGTATCGTGCAATATTTCTTTAATATATTTGGCATCTATTTCTATATCTTGCCCTTTTAATTCATCAGCTCTAAAAGAGATGTCTTCCATTACTTTTTCTAACACAGTATGCAAACGTCTTGCTCCTATGTTTTCCTTTGTTTGATTCATAAAAAAAGCAACACTAGCTATTGCATCTATTGCATCATCTGTAAATTTTATGCTTACTCCTTCAACTTCCATCAAAGCAACCTGTTGCTTTATTATCGCGTTCTCTGGCTGAACTAGAATTTTTTTGAAATCTTCCTCCGAAAGATTATTAAGTTCTACCTGAATGGGAAATCTACCTTGTAATTCAGGTATTAAATCAGAGATTTTAGATACATGAAAAGCACCAGCTGCAATAAACAGTATATGATCTGTCTTAACAGGTCCATATTTTGTCATTACCGTGGTACCTTCTACAATTGGCAATATATCCCTTTGTACACCTTCCCTAGATACATCTGGTCCACTTCCAGATTCCTTTCCTGCTATCTTATCTATCTCATCTAAAAATATGATACCCTTTTCTTCAACTGCATCTATTGCCTTTTCTATCACTTCATCCATATCAATTAAATGTTGAGCTTCTTCTTGCTCAAATATTTTTCTAGCCTCTTTCACTGTTGTTTTCTTCTTTTTAGTCTGTTTCGGGAATATACTGTCAAATACATCCTGTATTTGTAACATTATATCTTCGTTTCCCACTCCCGGAATAAAACCGATGGGTGTTTGAGAATCTTCTATCTCAATCTCTATAATATTGTCTTCTAATTTTCCTTCTCTAAGTAACTTCCTGAATTTTTCTCTAGTTTCAGTCATATCCTGTTCTGGTTCAAAGTCATACTCTTCCCGTCCATCATCGCTTGGAGGAAAGAGAACAAAAGGACTCTGCTCTTTCTTTTTCTTCCTAGGTAATAAGGCATCTAGTAGCCTTTCTTCGGCGATTATTTTAGCCCTATCCTCCACTTCTTTCATGCTCTGTTGCTTTATCATCCGAACAGACTCTTCTACTAAATCCCTTATCATTGCTTCTACATCTCGTCCAACATATCCAACTTCTGTAAATTTTGTGGCCTCTACCTTTACAAAGGGAGCATTAACCAATTTTGCTAGACGTCTAGCTATCTCTGTTTTACCAACACCAGTAGGTCCTACCAATATAATATTTTTAGGCGTTATTTCTTCTCTCAACTCTTGACTCAATAAGCTTCTTCTATATCTATTCCTAAGAGCAAGAGCAACTGCTTTTTTTGCTTCATGTTGCCCTATTATATATCTGTCAAGTTGTTCTACAATTTCTTTAGGTGTAAGTTCATCCAATATTTTTCCCTCCTAAATTTCCTCTACATATATATTGTCATTTGTATATACACAAATAGACGATGCAATCTCTAAAGATTTTCTCACGATTTCACTTGAATCAAGATTAGTGTTTTCATATAACGCTCGTGCAGCAGCTAAAGCATAGCCTCCTCCTGAACCAATGGCAACTATTGGATTATCTGGCTCTATAACTTCACCTGTGCCAGATATTACAAACATATCCTCTGAATCCATAGCAATAAGCATAGCCTCAAGTTTCTGTAAAATTTTATCGGAACGCCATTCCTTAGCAAGTTCTACGGCTGCACGTCTTAAATTTCCCGAATATTCCTCCAACTTCCCTTCGAATTTTTCACTCAAAGTAAATGCGTCGGCAACAGAACCAGCAAATCCAACAACTACCTGATCATGATATAATCTCCTCACTTTTCTAGCACCATGTTTCATTATAGTATTCTCACCAAATGTAACCTGTCCATCTCCTCCCATAGCTCCTTTATCGCCTTTTCTAACTGCTACAATGGTAGTTGCACTAAACATAATAAATCTCCTTCCCTATATTTGTAAAATATTGCGTTCTATTGAAATCTCAAAATTTATTCTTTATAATATGTGTCTCCACCTTTTTTATATTCTATTAAAAGAATATTAGCACATTTCATATTATAATTCAATCTGCTTATCCATATTTTACTATTTTTGATGCTTTAATATTGTCAATTTTATTCAATGCTCTCTTACTTATTTCTAGATTTCTCTGTTGTTTATTCCTAATCTTTCTATCTAAAGGAGCTATTATTCCAAAGTTTACATTCATAGGTTGGAAATTCTTAATATTTCTATCAGAGATATAATGAGCAAGTGCTCCTATTGCAGTTTCATTAGAAAAATCAACGAGAGGTTTTCCCAGTACATAATGTGACATATTGATTCCTGCCACTAAACCACTAGAGGCAGACTCAACATATCCTTCGACTCCTGTTATTTGTCCTGCAAAAAAAATTCTAGGATCTATTTCTAGTTGATAATACTTATTTAAAACAGCTGGCGAATTTATAAATGTATTTCTATGCATAACCCCATATCTTATAAATGTACTATTTTCCAAACCAGGTATGAGTGAAAATACCCTCTTCTGTTCTGGAAATTTGAGATTAGTTTGAAATCCAACTAAATTATACATAGTGGCTTGTCTATCATCTTGCCTCAACTGGACAACTGCATATGGTTCTTTTCCAGTTATTGGATCTATCAATCCTACAGGTTTTAACGGACCATAGCGAAGAGTGTCTATACCCCTTTTTGCCATAACCTCTATTGGAATACATCCCTCAAATATATTTTGATGTTCAAAATACTTAAGTTCCACAGTTTTGGCATTTACAAGTTCCCTCCAAAACCTCTTATATTCTTCCTCTGACATAGGACAATTTAAATAATCTTCACCTCGACCATAACGTGAAGCCCTAAATATCTTACCTAAATCTAAAGAAGATGAATCAACTATGGGAGCTGCTGCATCATAAAAATATAAATAGTCCTCTTTTATGAGATCTGATATTGCCTGGGAGATAGCATAAGAAGACAAAGGCCCAGTAGCAATAATTACTGGTCCTTCTGGTATATAGTTCATATGCTTTCTAATAATCTTGATATTTTTATGATTTTCTATTTGTTCGGTTATATATCTAGAAAATTCACTTCTATCAACTGCCAAAGCCCCTCCTGCTGGAACTCTATTAATATCTGCCGACTTTATTATAAGGGAATCTAATAATCTCATCTCTTGCTTTAAAAGCCCTACTGCATTTTCTAGTCTATCAGAACGGAGTGAATTACTACACACTAATTCGGCTAAGTTTTTACTACGATGAGCAGGTGAAAATACTTCAGGACGCATTTCATATAATATAACCTGTATGTTTCTATTGGCAAGCTGCCAAGCAGCTTCACAACCAGCTAAACCGCCTCCTATGATTGTAACCCTTTCTTTCATATATCCTACTCCTTTATATTGCGTTCTTATATTTTTCTATGTCTTCTTGAAATACTAATATCTTTATTTTTTATAAAAACTTAAGATTTTTCTACTACTTTCTCATATTTACAATTTTTATTAGAACATTTTAGTATTTTCTCATCTTTTTTTCTATTATTTTTCACCACCATAAATTCACCACATTGTGGACATTTTTCATTACTAGGCATATCCCATGATATAAAATCACAATTTGGATATTGTTCACAACCATAAAATTTCCTACCCTTTTTTGATTTCCTTACAACAACACTAGCTCCACACTTAGGACAATCTACATCAATCGTCTCTATAATTGGTTTCGTATTTCGGCATTTTGGGAAATTAGGACATGCCAAGAATTTTCCATATCGTCCATTTTTTATAACCATATTTGCGCCACATTTTTCGCATACTACATCTGTCTCTTCATCTTGTATTTCTATCTTTTCAATCCTTTTATCTGCTTTTTCCAAATCTTCTTTGAAAGATGGATAGAATTCTTTTAAAATATCACGCCATTCTTTTTTACCCTCTTCAACTTGGTCCAATTGAGCTTCCATATCGGCTGTAAATTGGTAATCTACAATATCCGGAAAATGCTCCATCATCAAATCATTTACAATAAATCCAAGTTCAGTAGGCACTAGTTGCCTACCTTCCCTTTCTATATAGCCTCTAGTGATAATTGTAGATATCGTAGGAGCATAAGTACTAGGTCTACCTATTCCCATTTCTTCCAGCGCTCTCACTAGAGAAGCTTCTGTATAGCGCGGAGGTGGTTTCGTAAAATGTTGTTCTGGTACAAATTCTTTTAATTGAAGTGTTTGACCTTCTTTTAACATGGGCAACATTATATCCTCTTCTTCTTTTTCATCATCGCTACCCTCTTGATACACTATTGTAAAACCCGGAAACACCATTCTAGAACCATTGGCCTTAAATAGATATTTACCACCTAATATGTGTACAGACATCGTCTCATATACTGCAGCAGTCATTTGACTAGCTATAAAACGATCGTATATAAGCTTATAGAGACGATATTGTTCCCTGTTCAGTGAGGCTTTTATTTTATCTGGTTCTCTCATAACAGAAGTAGGCCTTATAGCTTCATGAGCATCTTGGGCATTCTTTTTAGTTTTATATTGTTTAGCGACTTTGGGAACATATTCTTTACCATATTTTTCTTCTATATATTTTCTTGCTTGGTTCTGTGCTTCTTTAGATATACGTGTAGAATCAGTACGCATATATGTTATTAGACCTACTGCTCCTTCACCTTCTATTTCTATTCCCTCGTAAAGTTGTTGTGCCAGCACCATGGTCTTTTTTGTAGAAAAGCCCAATTTTCTTGATGCCTCTTGCTGAAGACTACTGGTTATAAAGGGAGGAGAGGGATTTCTTCTTCTACTACCCTTCTTAACACTATCTACTCTATATTGAACTCCATCCAATTCCTCAATTATCTTATTGACCTGTTCTTCTGTCTTAAGTTCGATCTTTTCTTCTGGTTTCCCATAAAACGAGGCTTCTAAAGAAGAACTACTATCCTCATCTTCAAATATACCTTTAAGTGACCAATATTCTTCGGGTTTAAAATCCTCAATCTCTCTTTCACGTTCACATACTATTCTTGTCGCCACTGATTGAACACGCCCAGCGCTAAGACCCTTCTTTACTTTGCGCCAAAGTAAAGGACTTATGTTGTATCCGACTATTCTATCGAGTATTCGTCTAGCTTGCTGAGCATTTACAAGATTCATATCTATGGTTCTAGGTTTTTTTATAGCGTTTCTTACAGCATCTTTTGTAATCTCATTAAATTCTATTCTACATTGAGCATCCTCATCTATATTAAGAACATGGGCTAAATGCCATGAGATAGCTTCACCTTCTCTATCAGGGTCTGTTGCAAGATAGACAATATCCGCTGATTTTGCTTCCTTTTTGAGCTTATTCAAAGTTTTTCCCTTTCCACGAATCGTTATATACTTAGGAGTAAAATTATTTTCAATATCTATACCAAATTGGCTCTTTGGTAAATCTCTTACATGACCCATAGTTGCTTCTACTTTATATCCCTTTCCCAAAAACTTTTTTATAGTATTGGCTTTTGTAGGTGATTCTACTATTACTAATTTTTGTGCCATAACATTCCCTCCAATTGTACCTTGAATTAGCTTTTAACAAAAAACTTACCAGGTAATCTCTTTATTACACCCCTTATCTCTAATTTTGTAAGTATTGAATTTAGTTGTCCCATGCCTATACCTGTTATATTTCCAATCTCGTCTATGTGCTTTGCCTCGCTATCTAATGCATTATAGACCTGTGTCTCCAAAAAATCAAGTTGAATAGATTCGGGTTCTTGTCTACTATGCATAATATAATCAGGCAATTCTTCTAATATATCTTCTACACTCATCACAAGTTTTGCTCCTTGTTTTATAAGATTATTAGTGCCATAACTACATGGCTGATTTATATTACCAGGAACTGCAAACACATCCCTTCCTTGCTCTAATGCAAAATCTACAGTGATCAACGCTCCACTACGTTGCCTAGCTTCTACCACTACAACTCCCTGCGATAATCCACTTATTATTCTATTCCTAGCTGGAAAATTACCAGCTATCGGAGTCGTACCTAGAGGATATTCACTGATAAGCGTTCCTTTTTCAGCAATCTCCCTATAATATTTTATATTATCTTGAGGATATACAATATCTACTCCACAACCCAAAACACCAATAGTATGTCCACCCGCCTTCAAAGCTCCTTGATGTGCCATGGCATCTATACCTCGTGCTAATCCGCTTACCACTACTATACCTTTCTGTCCTAATTCATATGCCAGTCTCTCTGCAATCTGTTTCCCATAATATGTGGCACGTCTAGAGCCTACAATAGCTATACTACTTAAATTATTTTCTGGAAGTTTACCTTTTATATATAGAATAGGTGGCGGTGCATATATATTTTTTAGCAAATTAGGATATTCATCTTCTATTATTGTTATAACAGAAATATCATCTCTATGCAAAATTTTTTCAGCATATTTTAGATTTTCATCCTTTTTTTGTTCTATTATACTGTATATTGCATTTTTCCCTATATTGGGTGCATATTTTAGCAATTCACTCTCTGAGGTTTCCCAAACAGCTTCAGGATCTTTAAATATACTTAGTAAATAGGCAAATCGCTTAGCACCAATATCAGGTACCGAAGATAACCAAATCCAAAAAACTTTTTTCTCATTATCCATTGAAAATCATCCTTCATCACTAAATATTTCGTATGCACCCATACGTTCAAATTATTCTACATCAAACCCCATTATCCTCTTTTATCTACTATAGATTAAACTGAATTTATGTCAAGTTAAAATATTCTACTTAGTTTTCGAGTTTTTAGCTATAATAAAATATCTACTTGAGTTTCCTCAACAAATAGATAAATCATATGACCTTTTTAATCACATTAACTTTGAGTACTTTATTAACTGTTTACATGTTAATGACCGGAACCTTAGACTATTTATATTGTTAGGGAAAATATGTAAAATAAAATATCTAAACTGTACCTACATAGTTTTTTATGTTATAATTAGTCATGTTTAAAAGTAAAAAACAGTTCTATAAGTGTGACTAGCTACAATTATTCAAATTCAATACTAAGGATTCTGATCCTTGAATTTGAATAATTCCATGGATAACCTCATCTTTTTATTTTTTAATATTGATAGTAGACATCTGTTGATAATGGTTATCTATAAATCTAAATACTTTAAAAAATTTCCACAAGGAGGACTTTTAAAATGATTTCGAAAAAAATCCATACCAATTTGGGCAAATCTTCTTGGATAAGAGCTATGTTTGAAGAAGGTGAAAAACTTCGTCAAAAATATGGAGCAGAAAACGTATTTGACTTCACTCTAGGTAATCCCGATCCCGAACCACCTATAGCTGTAAAGAAAGCTCTAAAAGATATAGTATCTTCAGACATTCCAGGTATACATAAATATATGAACAATGCAGGATTTGATGATGTTAGAGATTCCATTGCAAAAAAGCTAAAAGAGGAGACTCGGCTTCCTATCTCAAAAGATAATATAATAATGACATGTGGCGCAGCAGGTGGATTAAATATTGCCTTAAAGGCTTTATTAGACCCAGGCGATGAGGTAATCGTAATAGCCCCATATTTTGCAGAATATCTATTTTATATAGATAATCATGGAGGAGTACCTATAATTGTAAATGCTGACCCTACTACATTTCAACTTGATTTAAACGCATTGGAAAAGAGTATTACCCAAAATACAAAGGCAATCATATTAAATTCACCTAATAACCCTACCGGCGTTATATACTCTAAAGAAATTCTATATGAGTTAAAAGAATTAATCGAAAACAAAGAAAGAGAATTTAAATCAGACATATATGTTTTATCTGATGAACCGTACAGTAAACTTGTATATGATAATGTAGAACTACCAAATATGCTCAATATCTTTGAGAATATAATAGTTATAAACTCATTTAGCAAGTCACTTGCTCTTCCTGGTGAACGCATTGGTTATGCAGTGGTAAGTCCAATGGCTGATGATGTTGATTTACTAATAGATGGGCTAATTTTTGCCAACCGAATACTGGGATATGTAAATGCACCTGCTCTATTCCAGAAAGTTATAGCTAGATCTCTAGACGCACAAGTAGATGTGGATACATATAGAGAAAAACGTGATATACTATATAATTATTTCTGTGAATGTGGATTTGAATGCATAAAACCACAAGGTGCTTTCTATTTATTCCCTAAAACACCTATATCCGATGACGTTGCTTTTATAAATAGTGCAACAAAATATAATTTATTGTTTGTCCCTGGAACAGGGTTTGGCTATCCCGGATATTTCCGTGTATCATATTGCATAAGCATGGATACCATTGTAAATGCTAAAGAGTCTATAAAATCTCTCGCGCAGGATTATGATCTATTATAGCCAATATTCCCTGTCTAGACTTCTATATTGAATTGCCTCCCCTATATGCTCATCTTTTATGAGTTCTGAGCTATCAAGATCTGCAATAGTTCTTGCCACTTTGAGTATCCTACTGTGGGCTCTGGCACTTAGGTGTAATGCCTTAAATGCCTCTTCTAGCATTGTATCTGCATTCTTATCAAGAATACAATACTTTGCTATAAGTCGTGATGTAAGCTGGGCATTATAAAATATACCGTCATCTTTATAACGTCTTATCTGTAGTTGTCTGGCCTTGTTTACACGTTTCTTCATGGATGAAGAACTTTTACCTTGTTTTTTAGATTTGAGCTTATCATATGAAATGGGAGGCACTTCAATATGGATATCAATCCGATCTGCTAAAGGTCCAGATATGCGTCCTAGATACCTAGCTATTTGCGCCGGCGTACAATTACATTCCCGTCCTCCCACTGATTCTGCACCAAAAAAACCACAAGGACACGGATTGAATGCAGATACAAACATAAACGATGCCGGATAAGTTATAGTTCCATAAGCTCTAGAGATAGTTATATATCCATCTTCTAATGGCTGACGTAATACCTCTAATACATCCCTATTAAATTCAGGTAACTCATCTAAAAATAAAACACCATGATGAGCAAGACTTATCTCACCTGGCAGTGGTATTCTTCCTCCCCCTACCAACGCAACTTTTGAGGCAGTATGATGCGGACTTCTAAATGGCCGTTTATCTATAAGTCCCTTATCACCCACTAAACCAGCAGCACTATATATCTTGGTAACCTCTAATGCTTCATCATAGGTTAGATCAGGTAAAATTGTAGGTAATCTCTTTGCCAACATAGTCTTTCCCGAGCCTGGTGAACCAATAAGTGCAATATTGTGACCACCAGCAGCAGCTACCTCCATAGCCCTTTTGGCCTGTTCTTGACCTTTAATATCTGAAAAATCAAGCTCTATATCGTTACTTTCTATATACAAATCGGAATGGACATTTTGTGAAGGTATGCACTTTTTAAATGAATAGCCATTTCGTATATTAGCTACTATTTCATTTAATGAACTTGCTGTATATACGTCAACCTCATGTACATGATGGGCTTCATTGGCATTAGCTGTAGGTATTATAAATTTTTTGTGTGACTCACTTAAGTCAATTAACATTGGAAGTACCCCAGTTACTGGCCTCAAACTTCCATCTAGTGAGAGTTCACCTAAAAATACAATATCCCATTTAGGATTGAAAGGTATCTGTTGAGTAGCAAACAATATACCCATGGCTATGGCTAGATCATATGATGGTCCTTCCTTTTTTGTGTCCGCCGGCGCAAGATTTACAGTAATTCTCTTTATTGGAAATTCTAAATTACTATTCTTTATAGCTGCCCTTACCCTCTCTTTGGATTCCTTTACAGCTATATCAGGCAAACCAACAATATCAAAAGCAGGAAGTCCATTAGATATATCTACTTCCACATCTATTAAATAACCATCTATACCAAATAAACCCGCACTCTTTACTTTGGCAAGCAATACAATCACTCCTACCCTTTACATAAAAAAATGAGTACCTGTAAAACCAAATGCATTTTCTATATGATTTATGGTATGTAAATCTTGTGATGGCATATATACCTCAATTATGTCAAATCGATAACTATTTTCAAATAATCTATTGTATTTTATGTATAGAGATGCAATCTTTCCGTATCTCATCTGTTTTTTTCTATCTACTGCTTCAGCTGGTGTACCGTACGAAAGTGTTCTCCTAGTTTTTACTTCCACAAAGACTATATTATCATCTTTCTGGGCAATTATATCTATTTCACCATAGCTACATCTAAAGTTTTGAGTTAATATTTTATAACCTTTTCCGATTAAATAATGCTTAGCAATTGTCTCACCATATTCACCCAGTTGTCTATTATTCACGACCCTCTCCTACTTTCTCATCCAATTTAGCTAAATACACATAAATCTGTGCAACTGCCTCATATAGTTCAGTAGGTATCTGTTGCCCTATTGGTATTGACATTAAACTGTCGACTAATCTTCCATCTTCTACAACAGATATGCCATGCTTTTTTGCCCTTTCTATCATCTTGCTAGCAACATGACCTTGTCCCTTAGCCACTACTTTAGGTGCACTATCATCCTTTTCATGATCATATCTCAATGCAATTGCCTTTATCAATCTTTCCCTATTCATTATCACATTGTCAGACAAAGAAAGACCTGTTGTACCTTCTGTTCTGCTCAACTTTTTCTTATCCATAAAAACATTACCTCTTTACAAACTTCTGACTAAAACTATTTCTATGTATGGGACACATACCATACTTGCCTATAGCATTTATATGTGCTTTAGTCCCATAGCCTTTATGCCTATCAAAACCATACTGGGGATATATTCTATGCCAATACATCATCTCTCTATCTCTAACCACTTTAGCCACTATTGAAGCCGCTGCTATTGACTGTGATAATATATCTCCCTTTACTATTGAAATTTGTGGTATGTATATATTATGTAACTCCATCGCATCAACCAGTAAGTAGTCTGGCTTTATTTTACATGATTTTACAGCTAACTCCATTGCTTTTCTCGTTGCATTTAATATATTTATCTCGTCTATAATCTTTGCATCTACCCTACCTATACCAATAGCACATGCCTCTTGTTTTATTATATTATATATAGTCTCTCGCCTCTTGGGTGTCAGTTTTTTAGAATCATATATCCCATCAAATGCTCTATCTTCAGGCATTATGACACAAGCAGCAACAACGGGACCTGCTAAAGGACCTCTACCTGCTTCATCTATACCACCAATGGCTTTGTATCCTGCACTCCAAAGTTCCCGTTCCTTTGTCAAAGGAGCATGTCCCAATTATATCACTCCTCTTTTTCTCACAATATCTCCAAAATAACTTTTCTTTCACTTATGGTGTCTCCAAACTAATTCTTCCCAGTTTTCCTTGTTGAAAGTCCCTAATTATTTGTCTTGCACCTTTGTCAATATCAAGCTCGCCTCCTGAACGTAGCCAACTGCGCTTTTTACATATTGCATATAATATCTCTATAGATGTGTTATCCAAATCTTCAAGTCCATAATAATTTAAAATACGTTCTGGATACTTGATTTTCATAAGATCTATAAAATTAATAGCTAACTCTTCAAAATCAATCAATTCTGCTTTGATGGAGCCTATATATGAAAGATTAAGTGCTGTCTGCCTGTCATCCAATTTGGGCCAAAGAATACCCGGCGTATCAAGTAATTCAAAATAAGGATGCACTCTTATCCACTGTTTGCCTTTGGTGATACCAGGCTTATCTCCTACCTTAACCCGTCTGCCTCCAGATAATGCATTTATAAATGTAGATTTACCTACATTGGGAATGCCCACTACCATAGCCCTTATAGTCTTGTTAATTCCCTTTCTCTCCTTGTATTCCCTGCGCATTTCGTCACAAAATCCATTTATCCATTTCTTGATAGCATTCATAGAGTTATTATCGAGAGAATTTACATCTATTGCATTATAGCCCTCGTCTCTAAAATTTTTTAGCCATTTATATGTTATATTTCTATCTGCGCAATCTGATTTAGTAAGCACTATTAACCTGAGTTTATTTCTATATAACTTCTCAAAATCAGGGTTTATACTACTCTTTGGTGCCCTTGCATCAAGAAGTTCTATAATTATATCCACAAGGCGTAGCTCCTCTTCTAGTAAACGCTTAGCCTTTGCCATATGTCCAGGGTACCAATTTATATCCATGTAAACCTCCTTGAACTTATTCAAATATTGTAATATCTGTAAGTGGCCAAATTCTAATCTTAGCCTTCCCTAATACATTTTCTAATGGTACAAATCCAACACTAGGATCTCTGCTGTCTTTACTAAAGTTTCGATTATCACCCAACACAAATATTGTGTCTTTTGGCACTACCTCTTCTTGAAAATCAGTGAGCGGTGACTCATATATGTAGTCTTCTTGAATGGCTTCGCCATTTACAAACACTGTACCATCCCTTATTTCGATCCTATCTCCTGGCACACCAATAACTCTCTTTATATAGTTTTGTTTCATGTTTCCAGGATTTCTAAATATTACAATATCGCCTCTTTTAGGTGTAGAAATTCTATATGCTAACTTATTCACTATTATACGATCTCTCTCATGGAGGGTAGGAAACATTGAATAACCATCAACCAATATTACTTCAAATATAAAAGTCTTAATTATAATTGATAGAACAAGTGCTATTATAATGGCTTGAATCCATTCAATAAGTTCAGTTTTTTTATCTGACATGATTTTCCCCTCTTTTACCAAGGTTTTTAAAAAATCATAAACCAAGTATGTACATACATAATTTCATAAACTATACTAAAAATACTATTTAACATCTGCAGGATTTATTAAATATTTTTAAGTAAATAACCTTTTAAACTTTTTTAATTTTTCCTCTTGATATTTCATAATAAAATCTTTTTAAAAGAAATCATCTGTTTTTTTAATTACTACGAAAGGAAAAACAATAAGGGACTGACACCAGTCCCATTATCGTATGTTCTTTTCTCTAATCTTTGCTGCTTTCCCTACACGATCACGTAGATAAAATAGTTTTGCTCTGCGTACTTTACCTCTACGTACTACTTCAATTCTATCAATTCTAGGTGAATGAAGCATAAATGTCCTCTCAACACCTACTCCATAAGAGATTTTTCTTACTGTAAAAGTCTCGCGCACTCCACCGCTCTGTTTTTGAATAACTACACCTTCAAAAGCCTGTAACCTTTCTCTAGTACCTTCTACAACTTTAACATAGACACGAACTGTATCACCAACATTAAATTGAGGAATATCTTTTCGCATCTGTTCTTTTTCTATCAAGTTTATTACCTCTTCCACTATTATACCTCCTTCCAACGAATAAATGTTATTATAGCATACAATATCTGACGTATAAAGTTCATAACTCATTTTCTATCTCTTTTAATAGTTGCCTATCCTCTGATGATAAGTCAACATCTACAAGTAAATCAGGCCTTTTAATAAGTGTATTTTTGAGGCTTTCCTTTCTTCGCCACTTTGCAATCTCTTTATGATTTCCTGACAACAATATATCTGGTACTTTAAGACCTTCATATATAGCTGGCCTAGTATACTGGGGATACTCAAGCAAGCTATTAGAAAAACTTTCTTCGGCTGTGGCTTCTGGATTTCCTAATACCCCTTTTATTTGCCTGCTTACACAGTCTATAAACACCATGGCAGCTAACTCACCACCAGTCAATATATAATCTCCTATAGATAATTCAAAATCTACGAAGGTATCTATTACCCTTTGATCTATTCCTTCATAATGACCACATAACAAAATTAAATTCTCCTCGTGAGCCATCTCCTCTGCTATCCTTTGATTTAAGACTGTGCCTTGAGGTGTGAAATATATCACCTTAGGAAGATTGTCCTCATAGAGCTCTTTTATATAATTAAAGCAATCAAATAATGGCTGAGGCATCAATACCATACCACTTCCCCCGCCATATGGATAATCATCTACCTGACCATGTTTGTTTTTTGAAAAATCTCTTATGTTATAAAAGTTCAATTTAATTAAACCTTTTTCTTGTGCTCTTCTCAAAATACTTGTATTCATAGGCGACTCAAACATCTCAGGAAAAAGAGTTATTATATCAAATATCATAGGGAAACAATCCTTCTAGTCCTGTGGTATCTATTGTAATTATTTTTTTTTGTATATCCACTTTTTTCACAACCTTCTTTAAGGCCGGTATCAATATATCTCCAGAGCTTGAATCTATAACATATACGTCATTGCTCTTTGTTGATAGTATATCTTTTACTGTGCCAATTATTTCTCCAACATTAGTCTTGACAGTGCAGCCAATTATATCTGCTATAAAATAGGTATGCTCTGGGAGTTCTTTTGCCATGCTACGGGGGATCCAAAGATACTCATTCCTCAAAGTTTCTGCACAATTCACATCGTCATAACCTTGTATTTTTAGTATGACAGCATCTTTCATATATCTAACATTTTCTATGTTAAGTTGCCTATAACTATTGCTATCCTCTATTAGTACAAAATCTAATTCATCAAATCTTTTGATGTGATCTGTCAAAGGCTCTACCTTTATCTCTCCCCTTATACCTTGAGGTTTCAATACATAGCCTACGGCAAAATATTCATTCATAATTATCACCTAAAGGATATTTAAATTATTTCTACAATAACACGTTTATTCTCTTTGGTTGCTGCTGCTTTTACAACAGTTCTTATAGCTTTTGCAATTCGACCTTGCTTCCCAATAACCTTACCCATATCTTCAGGAGCAACCTTGAGTTCAATTATAATAGACTGCTCTCCTTCTACTTCATTTACAGTTACTTCTTCAGGATTGTCAACCAAAGCTTGTGCGATATATTTTACCAATTCTCCCATTTCATTACACCTCCAAGTAAGGATATATCTATATCATTTTATATTACACCACTCTTTTTAAGCAGTGCCCTAGCTGTATCAGTAGGCTGGGCTCCTTTGCTTAACCAATCTTTAGC
>DGES01000129.1:34287-34574 GCA_002386065.1 Firmicutes bacterium UBA3920 | reverse complement strand
GGGTTTTTCTTTGAGCCAACCCTCTTAAGTCTAATCTTTACTGCCACCAATAATCACCTCCCATACAATATCTAAATTATTAAACTATATCAAAAGGGAAATCTAAACTTCCCCTTTTTGACGGCCTTTTCAATTTTGGGTAATTGTTTCATCATCTTTCTAAAATCATTATATGATTTTAAAAGCCTATTGACTTCTTGTATATTTGTGCCACTTCCCCTCGCAATGCGCTTTCGTCTACTTGCATTTATAATAGCAGGGTTAATCCTTTCTTCCTTTGTCATAGA
>DGES01000129.1:33270-34003 GCA_002386065.1 Firmicutes bacterium UBA3920 | reverse complement strand
CAGCCTTTTTTTTGTCTATTGCCTCTTCTGCCCGCTCTATTAAAGTAAGTACGTCGCCCATTCCTAATATTCTAGATGCCATTCTATCAGGATGAAATGGCTCCAATCCATCTAATTTTTCACCTACACCTATATATTTTATAGGTTTACCTGTAACCGCCTTTACTGATAATGCAGCACCACCGCGTGTATCACCATCAAGTTTAGTCAATATAACTCCATCAATTCCCAACTTCTCATCAAAAGATTGCGACACATTTACCGCATCTTGACCTGTCATTGCATCTACTACTAATAATATCTCATGGGGATCTACTTTTTTATTTATATTGAGTAATTCATCCATCATATCTTCATCTATGTGAAGCCTTCCAGCAGTATCAATTATTACGTAGTCAAACTGATTATTCTCTGCCTCCAATAGAGCCTCATGGGCAATTCTAACA
Organism: Firmicutes bacterium UBA3920; assembly: GCA_002386065.1. GTDB lineage: Bacteria > Bacillota > Clostridia > Caldicoprobacterales > Xylanivirgaceae > UBA3920. Next base: position 33,557 of record DGES01000129.1, on the reverse strand, counting down.
GGATCTCTTTGCCCCCTCTCGAAGACAGGAACATCTATCTTTTTCCCCACTACTTTAAGTTGTTCTATTGCTGCAGGTCTATATATATCGCAGGCTACAAGTAGTGGCTTCTTACCTTGCTTTTTTAAACTTAAAGCAAGTTTACCTGACGTAGTAGTCTTACCTGAGCCTTGAAGTCCCACCATCATTATAACTGTGGGAGGCTTTGATGCCACTGTAAGTTTACTCTGAGTTCCTCCCATGAGGGCAGTTAACTCCTCATTTACTATTTTTATAACTTGTTGCCC
>DGES01000129.1:32467-33079 GCA_002386065.1 Firmicutes bacterium UBA3920 | reverse complement strand
CATCTGCTTCAAGCAAGGCAAGCTTTACTTCCCGCATTGCATCTTTAACATCTTTTTCAGTCAACTTACCTTTACTAGTAAGTTTTCTAAGGGCAGACTGCATCTTCTCTGCTAAACCCTCAAATGCCACTATTCACCCTCCTGTCCTTTTAAATTCCTAATAATAGATTGTATGTCATGCCTTATGTCTTCCACTGTTTCAATGGCAAGCTTATCATTGCCCTCCCCGTTTTCTATAAGGCTTTTCAGTGACACAAGTTTGTCATCTACCGCCCTCAACCCTGTTTCAATATACATGAGCTTTGCATTTATCTTAAGATTCACTTCCATTTTTGTTAGAATCTTTTCAGAACGTTTTATTATATCATATACCCCTTGTCTACTTATCTTTTTATTCTCCCCAATTTCAGCCAAAGTAAGATCGTAGTTATAATAGAGATCCATTATATCCCTCTGTTTAGGGGTAAGCATACTACCATATATATCTAATAACATGGACATTTCAGTAAATTTTTCCACTATATAGCCCCCAATGTGTAAAGTGTTTTCCCTTTACATACCGGATTATACTATAAAACTCAAACCATTGTCAATAACATTTTTAAAATTTGT
>DGES01000129.1:8233-32245 GCA_002386065.1 Firmicutes bacterium UBA3920 | reverse complement strand
TTTATTCTGATAAAATGTCATGTATGAGAAAGGAAGAATTCAATATGACTCAAAAAGAAATAACAAGACTTAGGGTCATCAATCAAACAAAGCATTTACAAATGCTTCGGCATCAAATGGTTGTAAATCTTCTACTCCTTCCCCTACACCTATATACCGTATTGGTACATCTAACTCCGATTTTACAGCTATTACTACTCCTCCCTTTGCAGTTCCATCTAACTTAGTCAAAACTATCCCCGTAATTCCTACTATATCTTTAAAGAGTTTGGCCTGCGATATGGCATTTTGTCCAGTTGTGGCATCTAATACCAATAGAACTTCCTTATGTGCTTCTCCATATTCCCTCTCTATTACTCTATTAATCTTTGCTAATTCATTCATCAGATTTTTTTTATTATGCAATCTTCCTGCAGTATCACATATAAGTACATCCACATTGCGACTCTTAGCTGCTTGAATAGCATCATATATTACAGCAGCAGGATCAGAACCTTCTTCATGTTTTATTACAGGTACCTCTGCCCTTTGACCCCATATTTCTAATTGTTCTGCAGCTGCTGCCCTAAATGTGTCACCAGCTGCAATTAATACTTTTTTTCCATCATTTTTATAACGACTAGCCAATTTCCCTATGGTAGTAGTTTTCCCTACACCATTAACACCTACCACCAATACTACAGATGGATAAGTAATCTTCGATTGGATCTCTGGCTGTAAGATTTCAATTATCTTTTCTTTCAATACATCTTTTATCTTATCTGGGGTACCTATCTTTTCCCTATCTACATACTCTCTTATATACTCCATTATTTCTGTAGTGGTATTAACACCTACATCTGCCATTATAAGAATCTCTTCCAAATCTTCATAAAATTCATCATCAATATCTCTATAATATTTAATCATTTCATCTACTTTATGTGATAAATTCTGTCTAGTCTTGTCTAAACCTTCTTTTAACCTCGTAAACCAACCTGATTTTCCCATATTATACCTCCTAAATGCTTATCAACTTGCCATGTCTTCAAATCTGACTGAAACTATCCTAGACACGCCCATCTCTTCCATAGTAATACCATACAATACATCACATACTTCCATAGTAGGCCGCCTATGAGTTATTATAACAAACTGAGTATTATCAGTAAATTTGTTTATGAAATTACAAAAATTGTTTAAATTGCCCTCGTCAAGGGCTGCATCTATCTCATCCAATACGCAAAAAGGACAAGGCTTACGCTTCAATATAGCAAATAAAAGGGATATGGCTGTGAGTGCTTTTTCTCCCCCTGATAATAGAGATATGTTCTGTAATTTTTTACCTGGAGGTTGGGCTTCAATTTCAATATCGCATTCAAGCACACTATCACCTTCGTCAAGTATTAAACGGGCAGTTCCCCCTCCAAACAATTGAGAAAATACTTCATTGAAGTAAGTATTTATTATATTCAATTCTTTCGAAAATTGTTGTTCCATTGTAATCGTTATATCTTCAATCACCTTTTGTAGATCATGTATTGCCATTTCCAAATCTTTTTTTTGCCCTCCCAAGAAGTTATATCTCTCGCACAATGCTTTATATTGCTCAATAGCATTTACATTGACATCTCCAATGGATTGTATTTTCTCTTTTAAATTTTTTATCTGTTTCTCTATATGTCTATGTGATAATTCTTCGTCATAATATTCAAGCGCCCCATTATAAGATATATTATAATTATCCCACATATTATTTTGAATATTATCCATTTCTACTTCATTACGTGATATTTGTATATCCAAATCATGTTTTTTTTCAACTAGATTGGATATGTCTTCCTCTAATCTCTTATAATCGACATATAATTCTTCCATATTCTCTTCTAATTCCGTCTTTAAACTTGAGAATTTTTTCAAATGTACTTTGATGGATTCTATATCCTCTTCAAGTTTTTCTATCTCAATCTTATTATTACAATTCTTTTCCTTCAAATCAGAGCTCAATAATTTATTGGTCGCAATCCGCTCCTCTTTATTGCGTATACTCTCTCTATGTCTATCTAACTCTTTCAGTAAAAAATTTTTACTATTTTCCTTTGAATACATATCTTGACTTATAGCAGCTATTTTCACCTTTATATCTGTAAGTTTTTTATTGACTTTTTCCTTCTCCTTTAATAATCCTTGCTCTTTTAATTCCCAACCTTCTATCTGTCTATCAGCTTCACCTATTCTGCTCTTAAGAGTATCAATCTCTTTTAGCAATGAAGTACGTTGTAATACTAATGCATTTCGTTTCTCTCCTATATTTAACTTTTCTTTTTTATTATCTGTTATATCCACCTTTAAATTGTTTATATTCCTATTCAGCCCTTGGAGTTTTTCTCTATATATTGCTAACTCCATATTTAACTTAGTTATCTTATGTTCCATCTCGTTAAATTTCTCTGTCCTAGCTATCAGCTGCTTTTCCACATTTTCCTTTTCTTTATGCAATTTTTTTAATCTGGTTTCCAAATTTCTTATTTCTAGGCCTGTGTCTTCTAATTCTCTCCGCCTAGATAAAATATCAGTTCCTTTGCTTGAACTACTACCACCAGTTATGGAGCCTCCTGCATTGAGTACATCGCCGTCTAATGTGACTATTTTAAACTTATATGAAAAATATTTTGCTATAGCCACTGCTTCATCCATGGTCTTTACTATGAGTATTCTCCCTAAGAGATATTGAAATACACTAAAATATTTTTCATCATAATCTATAAGTTGTGATGCTATACCTATACATCCGTCCATATCAAGTGCTTGCTGCTCTCTTTTGGATAATCCCCTACCACGAACTGATGATAATGGTAAAAAAGTTGCTCTACCATATTTATGTGTTTTAAGATATTCTATTATGGTTTTAGCATCTTCCTCTGTAGAAGTTACAATAAACTGCATACTACTACCTAATGCTATTTCTATAGCACGTTCTAAGCCCTTTGGGACATCCATAAGATCAGCAACAACACCACATACATTTATTCCTTTAAATACACCATTATTTACTGCCTTGAGTATTTCCTTTACACTTTTATAGTAACCATCATAATTTTTCTCCATCTCATCTAAAAAATTCAATTTAGCTATTTTTTCATCTAAAAGCTTTGATGCTTTAGCTATTTCCTCATTAAATAGCTCTGTCTTTTTTCTCAAATCTCCTAGCTCTTCTTCTAATCTCTGTCTTTTTTCTTTAATTACAGTAAGTGTTTCTTTAAGTTCATCTATATGGGTATCATACTCTAATCTCTCAACATCTATCTGCTTTAATCTATCTGTCTTATCTGCCAAGTCCTTCGTCAATTGCTCAATTCGGTCATCACAGGCTAATATCTCTGCTTCCATATGGGCTAGCTTTTCCCTATCACTTGATAGTTGCTCCCTTATAATTTCAAAATTCTGTTTGGAATGATTGACATCCTTTCGATAACGCATGAGTTTAGTCTCAATATCATCTAATTCTTTTGAAAGTTCTTCTTCCTTCGACAATAAAACAGTTCTATCTTTTTTAATCTCTATTAGCTGACACTTTAATTTCTCGATATTGTCAGATTTCGTATTAATCTCATCATAATGTGTATGTATATCGTCTTGTAATTCATGATTTAGTTTTTCCGCCTGAGCTATTCTTTCATTATTTGTTTCAATTTCACCATATAATGTCTTTATAGAATACTCAATCTCACGACATTTTTTATTATATTCTTCAATCTGGTCATTTACATGGGATATATCTATTTTTAACTTGTTGCGTTTTTGTTCATTATGTACAATATTTTCTTTGTAGTTAGCTATCTCCTCTTTTAAAAATTCTACTTGGCTTCTATCACGCTGGATTTTTCCTAATAGTTTATTATAATCCTTTACAAATCTATTAAGCTCGTAAAACTTTAATTTTTCTCTGAGATCTAAAAATTCTTTTGCCTTGTCACTCTCCAATTTCAAAGGACTTATTTGATTTGAAATTTCATAGAGTATATCCTCAACCCTTATAAGGTTTTCCTTTGTCCTGACAAGTTTTCTTTGGGCTTCTTCTCTTCTCGTCTTATATTTTACAATGCCTGCTGCCTCTTCAAGAACCCCTCTTCTGTCATCAGCATTACTGCTTAAAATCTGATCTATCTTACCCTGACCTATTATAGAATATCCTTCCCTACCTACTCCTGTATCCATAAATAACTCAGATATATCTTTAAGTCTACATTGATTTCTATTTATATAGTACTCACTTTCTCCAGAACGATAAAGGCGCCTTGTAACAGTAACCTCTGTAAACTCAAGGGGAAGTTTAGCATTAGAATTATCTAATGTAAGAGAAACTTCTGCAAATCCAAGTGAATTTCTGTCTTGAGTCCCTGCAAATATTATATCCTCCATCTTGTCTCCACGGAGTGATTTTGCACTCTGTTCACCCAACACCCATCTTATGGCATCTAATATATTGCTTTTACCGCTTCCATTAGGACCTACTATTCCTGTTATACCTCTATCAAATTCTATTTTTGTTCTATCAGCAAATGACTTAAATCCATAAATCTCTAAGCCTTTTAATATCAAATAGCATCACTCCCTACTGAGTAAGAAATTTAAGGCGGCTCTGGCAGCGTTCTGCTCAGCCTCTTTTTTACTCCTACCTCTACCTCTTCCTAAGATTACTCCTCTATGTAATACATTGACTATAAAGAGTTTTGCATGATCAGGACCTCTTTCTTCAACCGTTACATATTCGACACCTTCTTTTGAGCTCTTTTGTATATATTCTTGTAATTCTGTTTTATAATCTCTAACTCCCGTTCCTTTCACCACCACATCAATCTGTTTTTGAAGAAGATTTAATACCACTTGCATAGAAATATAAAAATCACCATCTATGTATATAGCACCAATTATGGCCTCTACTCCATCGGCAAGTATAGAATCTCTCCTTCTTCCACCTGTCCTCTCTTCTCCTTTACCTAGCATTAAATAATCTCCAAGATTAATATCCTTTGCAACCAATGCCAGTGAATATTCCGACACTATATTAGAACGCATCTTTGTAAGTTCTCCCTCGGATAGATGGGGATACTTTCTAAATAGATGATCACTTATTGTCAAACCCAGAACTGAATCGCCCAAAAACTCTAGCCGTTCATTAGATTCAATGCCGTGTTCATTTGCATATGAACTATGTGTCAATGCTATATGTAATAGTGAAATATCTCGAAATTTGTAATCTATTATATTTTCTAACTCATGTAACTTCGACTTATCTTTTTCGTACATATAAACAGCACCCTTTCGTATAAGCTAAGCTATATAGGGCTATAAAAGATTATATACTTAAAAGTACATTTGTCAATATTTTTTATTGTCTTAAGTTTCTGCATTTTTTCTGAATTGTAGATAAATCAAGGCTTTTAATGTTTAATATGCAAGCAGCTATTAAGATGCTATAAATCAATATGATTCATATGCTTGTACTTATATAAGTGCTTTTTATTTTTACAGAAACCCTAAATTTTATTTTGGACTCTTCAAATTTGTTTCAACGGTACCTGTTATTTTTTAGAACTACGCTATATATAACATACTTTCTATATAAACACTTATCTATAGCTTTTTCTATTATATTTACAATTTATCTATCATAACTTTTTTCTTAATAGCACCTTTCTCCTCTCTTTTAGACTTAAACCTGTTCTATTAAATTTAATCTTTGTAAAATTTGTTAAAAACTATGCGATTTTGCCTCTATCCATTTCCTATATGATTTTCTCTCGCATAATAAAATAAATATTGCTGAGCAAATCCTGCATAATCACCAAATTTGTTACTGGCGAATCTTTTTATGTCCTCTTTGCATATCTCTTCTCTTTCAAAATATAGTGCTTCTACTATCCTCTTTATCCATACATCTACAGGAAATGCTTCATATTTACCAAGAGAAAATAGAGCTACACAGTCAGCTACCTTAGGACCTACACCTGAAAATTTCAATAAAAAATCAATAGCCTCATCGTATGAAAGCATTCTTAATGAATATAGTTTTGCCTCGTTTTCTACAACTTTTTTGGCAGTCTCTAATATATATCTATCCCTATAGCCACACCCACATCTTCTCAATGTATCAATATCACTATTTGCAAGTATTGTAGGAGAAGGAAAAGTATAATATTCTTGTCCTCTCCATAATATTTTATCACCATATATCATACATATATTTTCTATAGTCTTTTTGATCCTATTTATATTATTATTTGCTGACAGTATAAAGGATATAAGGGTTTCCCACGGATCTTGATTCAATAATCGAATCCCATAGCCAAATACTGTAGCCTTTTTCATTATACTATCAAACTCTATTAGTTTGCTTCTTATACTACCATAGTCTCTATCTAAATCAAAATAGTCTATCCATGTATCATAAAAATCATCCACATTACAACCTTCAAATATAATATCTTTGCCATCTTCTACAACTCTCATTACCTTGTCCCCAACTACTCCAATATATCCCATCCCATCAAAATTCCATCTAAAAGATTGACCACACTCAAATATATGTTTAGGTACAAAGCTATCTAGCGCTCTTAATCGTATATTGTTTTTTTCTTCTATTATTTCCACTTAAAACAAACCTCCTACCCGATTTTAATACTAAAAAAACTTGAATGGAGAGGATACCCATTCAAGTTTTAATAAGATTATTAAATCTTACCTCTTAATCTTGTAGCTTCCACCAATCTAGATATTGCCACAATATATGCACCCATACGCATAGACGTATTTTTTTCCTTAGCTGTATTATAAACTGACTGAAAACTAGATACCATTTTTTTCTCTAGATTTGCATCTAACTTTTCTTCATCCCACGTGAGATATTGTAAATTTTGCACCCACTCGAAATATGAAGCTGTCACACCACCGGCATTTGCTAATATATCTGGTACTACAGTAATACCTCTATCTTCTAATATATTATCCGCTTCAAAAGTAGTAGGACCATTCGCTGCCTCCACTATAATACGAGCTTTAGTTTCCCTTGCAACATCTTCAGTTATTTGATTTTCTAGTGCTGCAGGAATTAAGAAATCCACTTTTAATGTAAGGAGCATATGGTTATCAATACATTCCAATCCCTCCTGAGTATAACCTTCTATTAAGTGCTTAGGATGGCTATCTACATGTTGAAGTAACGATGGAATATCAAGACCATTTTGGCAGTATAAGGCACCAGATATATCGCTTACTGCTACTATAGTACAACCCATGCCATATAAGGTTTCAGCGGCTACACTACCTACATTACCAAATCCTTGTATGGCCACAGTTGCCTCCTTTAAGTCAATCCCTTTCTCTTTAGCAATCTCCCTTACCATGAGTGATACACCCTTACCCGTTGCTTCTCTACGTCCTAATGAACCACCAATACTTATCGGTTTCCCAGTAACTATACTTGGTACATTTTGTCCTCTATATGTGCTATATGAGTCCATCATCCACCCCATAACCTGAGCATTTGTATTAACATCAGGAGCTGGTATATCTACTTCTGGTCCAATAAGTGGCGCTATCCCTACCGTATACGCCCTTGTAATCCGCTCTAACTCTTTTTGTGATAAACGGGAAGGATCACAAGTCACTCCACCCTTTGCTCCTCCAAAAGGAATATCTACAATTGCACATTTAAAGGTCATCCATGCTGCTAAAGCCCTTACTTCGTCCATATTTACATCAGGATGAAATCGGACACCTCCCTTATAGGGGCCTCTAATGCTATTGTGTTGAACTCTGTAACCAGTAAATACTTGTGTGCTACCATCATCCATTTCTACAGGAAAATTTACTGTGAATTCCCTCTCAGGATAGCGAAGTGTAATGTACTCTTCAATTGGCAGATCTGCAATTTTTGCAGCTGCATCTAATTGTTCCAACATATTATCATATGGGTTTTTGTTTGATTTCATTATATATCACCTTCTATATTATATATATGTAATTTATTAAAAGCACGAATACCTCAACATTGCAACCGTTATCAAAATGATAATATAAATATTCATTATTTTCAATCTATATACTTAAGTATATAGATGCATATTATCATTTTATATATCAATATGCAAGTTTAGCTCATTTATCTTGCATATATTATAAATTTAATAATTTTAAGTTTTTCATTTTACACAAATTCTATTCCCTTAACCACAATATTGACCTTCAATACATTTAAGCCTGTAGTCCAATATATATCCCTTGAAATATTCCTCTGCAATTCTCTAAGTTCTAAATGTATAGGAATCCCATATACTACTATGGCATCAAAATAAATAAAAACTCCCTCTGATCTACTTACCACATCGATATTTGATATTCTATAAATACCATTCATACAACTTGCATTATAGGCAACAAGTGACTCAATTGCCAAATCAGATATATAAAACCTTCCCATATAGCTAAATGTAGGTCTAACTACAGTTCTCTCTGATGTTTCTATCTTTTTTTCCTTCCCATAAAATCTAAAGATCTTAAGAGGATCAATAAAATATCCTGAAAAATCCTTTCTGACTTCTAACGCAGGAACTGGAATTACATGTTTGCCTTGTTTTTTACGTTGTTCTTGAGCCAACTCTATTTCTTCTTTTGTAGAAATCTCTTCAATCATAGTAATTTTATGGGGAGTCGGAAGAGATAAATTATAGGCTATCCTTTTTACCATATTCACAGAGGTACCTAATATAAGTATAGAATTAGGACGCAGATTTTCTATAGTCGTCTTCACCTCGGATGCATGTCCTTCGTCCATAAATATGGCGCGTCTTATAGCAGCTATGGCCGTAGGCTCTTTCTTAGCTGATGTACCTGCTAATATTTTCCCATCTTTGATTAAAAGTCCATCGTCTATAATACACTCTATTTTATATTTATTTGCAAAATCTACAGCTTTATAACTCTTTCCTGTTCCGCTTACACCTACTAATGCATATACCTTCATATAATCAAACCTCCCTATTTCTTTGGTGTGTCTGATTATATAAACAATAAGAAGCTAAAAAACATTCTGAACATTTGGGGGTTCGAGCTACACATATTCTTCTACCATGCTGTATAAGCCAATGATGAGCCCTAGACCATTTAGACTTTGGTATAAGAGCCATAAGCTGTTTCTCTGTATCTAACGCATCTTTCCCGTTTACTAAGCCTAGCCTATTTGATACCCTAAACACATGAGTATCAACTGCTATTGCATCTATACCAAATGCATTACTAGCTACTACATTTGCAGTCTTGCGTCCAACACCTGGCAATTTTTGAAGCTCTTCAATACTTGAAGGTACTTTTCCACCATATTTATCTACAAGTATCTTACTAGTCTCAATTATATTTTTACTCTTATTTCTATAAAAACCACAACTATATATCTGTTTTTCTAAATATGCTTTATCTATATTGGCAAAATCTTGCGGCGTATTATATTTCTTAAATAGTTTATCTGTTACCTCATTTACCCGTTCATCAGTACATTGAGCAGATAAAATTGTGGCAACCAATAATTCAAAAGGTGTAGAATATCTTAATTCAGGTTTTGCATCATAATATTCTTTCTCTAGCAAATCTAATATAAGCTCTTTTCTATTTTGATTCATATTTTATTCCCTTTCAGCAATATTTTCAATAATGCATTGTATCTATTATAATACTTTTTATGCATTTTTCAAATTATATTGCTAATGCGTTCTAAAAAACTTTTATTTATAATATTATCCTATAGAGCAAAATTTCAAAACCACCCCATAAATAAGGAGTTGTCAATCATGATATACATGGATAATGCAGCCACTTCTTGGCCTAAACCTCCCTGTGTATATAGGGCTGTTCTGGATTGTATGAAAAATACTGGGGCAAATCCAGGGCGTTCGGGACATAGTATGGCCATAGCTGCAGGTAATCTTATACTGCATACAAGAGAACTCATTGCGAAGTTTTTCTCAATAGATGATCCATTTCGCATAATTTTTACTGCGAATACAACAGAAAGTTTGAATTTGGGAATAAAAGGTATATTAAAAGCCGGCGATCATGTAATAACTACTACCATGGAACATAACTCAGTGGTACGACCTCTAAAACAACTTGAATGTTCAGGCATTGAACTTACATTTGTAAAATGTGATGAAAATGGCATACTAGATCCTGACCTTATTAAAAGGGCAATAAAACCAAATACTAAACTCATTGTAACAACCCATGCATCCAATGTCATTGGTAGTATTTTACCCATAGAGGAAATTAGCAAAATAGCAAGAGAATATGAACTTATATACCTAGTAGATATCGCTCAAACAGCAGGTATAATACCTATTAATGTCAATAAACATAATATTCATATGCTTGCATTTCCTGGTCACAAAGGTCTGCTTGGCCCCCAAGGAACGGGGGGACTATATATTGCTCCTGGCATAGAATTAATGCAGTTAAAAGAAGGTGGTACAGGTAGTCTCTCTGAAAGCATATACCAACCCTATATTCTACCTGATAGATATGAGTCAGGAACGCTAAACACACCCGGCATTGCTGGGCTTGGAGCTGGATTGGAATTTTTACTTAGACCCGATACCACAGATATGATAGATAATATGCGTAAATTAGAAATGTATTTTTTAGATAGTATAACTAAGATAAAAGGTGTCAAAGTTTATGGACCTAGGGAACCAAATAAGCGTGTAGGGGCTATTTCAATTAATATAGGTAATCGTGATTCTGCAGAAATTTCAAACTTACTGGATCAGGAATATGATATAGCAACCCGTGGTGAACTTCATTGTGCACCCCTTGCTCATGATACAATAAATACACTAAATCAAGGTACAGTTCGTTTCAGTCTAGGTCTTTTCACAACAATAGCTGATATAAATAAATGTATTGAAGCTATATATAATATAGCTAAAAAAATTTAAAAAGCGATGGGTAATATTGATACCAATATCGCCCATCGCTTTTGTTCGATATATTAAATAATATTATGCTTTTTAACAAAAAATTTATGATAGCCCAAGTAATTTTCTAATATCTATAAGTCCTCTGCCCTGTGCATATATATCAGCTGATAGAGACCTTCCACTATCCAATATAAGCCCTTTTATATCTTCTGGTGACAAATTCGGATTCTTCTCAAGTAAAAGGGCTGCAGCTCCTGAAACAATAGGAGTTGCCACTGATGTGCCAGACATCTTTCTATATCGTTCCCGCAATACTATGGGACGTGTACCAGAAATATAATTTTTATCAGCATTTAAAGATATTATATCTACCCCTGGTGCAACCACATCTGGTTTTATTCCTAGTTTCCCCACTGGTCCTCTACTAGAAAAATCAGCTATTGTATCATCTTTGACATCTACAGTCCTCTTATCATCTACGGCGCCAACTGTAATTATTTTATTGTTTACGCCAGGGGTTGTTATAGTTCCATTTTTAGGACCAGAATTTCCTGCTGCAGCAATGACAGTTATTCCTCTGCTCCATACACTTCCAGCAGCCACCGCAAGGGGATCGTTATAAGCGTTACCAACCGCCTCTGAACCTAACGATAGAGACATAATTCTTATATTAAAGCGATCCTTGTTATCTATTACCCACTGCATACCCGCTAGAATATCCGATGAATTTCCCTGGCCTTTATCGTTCATCACTTTGACTGAAATTATATCTGCCATAGGGGCTACGCCAACGTATCGTCCAGCAGAAGAATATCCATTTCCTGCTGCTGTTCCTGCCACATAGGTACCATGTCCGTTGTCATCATATGCACTGCGTTTTTTGTTTACAAAATCTTTAAATGCAATGATCCTACTTTTGGGCATCACAAGATCTGGATGAGGATATACCCCTGTATCTAATATGGCAATACCTATTCCTTTTCCCTTATACCCGGTTTCATTAGCAATACGAGCCCCTACCCCTTGGGTGGCAATATTTAAAAGGGTAGTTGTTTCTATATCATCTGATATATATTTAACATATTCAGAGCTTGCCATATCTGTAAGTTGACTTGATGATATTTCTACTGCACATGCACATATAAAGGGAAGTTCGTATTTAATGGTTGCTCCAAAATTTTCTAGGTGTTCTCTAAAGCCTTCTATAGTATCGCCTGAACAATATACTATAGCAGATAAATCCCTAGAATCTAAAGTCTGTGTCTTTTGTATGAGTCTATGATCTATCTTTTCATATACATTACTGGAATAATCTATATACCAGTTATCATCAAAACTATTCAATATATACTCCCCCTTTAACTAAACTACCGCATAATAGGTGTACTATATCTTATGCAGCTTCATCTTGAGTTGTTAAAGGGCTTAAACGTATATTCTATTAATATTTTTTTAACTTATTATATAGCTTTGTAAGCTTTTTTTTCTGTTCATTATCTAACATAGGCTCTATAGAAGCTATCATTTCCATAGTTCTCTTCGGAGTCAAACCTAATTGGCCTGATTCTATAAACTCAGCCAACTCATCTATGACTTCTTCTTCATTTTTACCATACATTTTATTTGCTATTATCTCCATATTTTTAATATACTGGTGGTTTGTATTCATAGTACACCATCCCTCCTAAAATCTATTCATGATATTCTATTCACTTCATAACTATAATGACACTGAAATACGGTTATGCTTAAAATATTAGTAACAGTTGTTTCTAGACAGCATATATTAAATTGAGGGAGATCTACTAATTTAAAATTCTATTATATGTGAGGGGGATGGATTATGAATAATATGTACATACAGCCTAAAAAAATAAATAATGCTGAATTTGCACCTAAGCAAGAAATAAATCTGGATATACAACCAAAAAAAATAAAAGGCAATCTACAGCGATTGCCATACAAGGATTTAAAAATATTAACAATAGTATTTAGTCTTATATTGATTGGACAGTTACTCAGAAAAAATAAATACTCTTTTTCTTTGGACTTGAATAAAATTATAAAAAACTCTGAATGTAGAGAAATCCTTTCTACAATAATCCCTTATTTAGATATAGACGAACAACAGAATGTATATACTATTTTAGGATTACTTGAAGCACTAGACATAATATATGGTGTAGCTGATGGTACATATCAAGAACTAAGAATTTCAAATACTATATTATTCAATAGCGAAAAAGAACGCATAGCGGGAATATTGAAGGCTATAAAACCATATATATCTGAATCATCTAAAGAATTAGTGGAAAATATATCTAAGGCCCAAACTATGTCCTCCCAACTTGCACGAAACATAAGTATATACAAAAGTAAGAAATTATCAGGACAAAGTCTAATTGATAATCTTGAACCTATATATGAAAGTTTAAATATTCTACGTCCTATAATTCCACCTAAAGAATATGAACAGATAGATAAGATAATTACGATGATAAAATTATTCGGTTCTCCAGAGTTAAAAAAAATTATACCATCCTATGAAAAAGAGATTAAAGATAATTCAATAGATAGTAAAACCATACAAACAGATATTCCCTCTAAAGAAACAGATGAAACATTGGAAACTTTTATGAAAATTATAAATCTATTTAGTCAATCATTAGAAAAATAATGGACTATTTAGAAATTGATTTATCTAGTAGAGGAAGTATGGCAGATGCTATGAGACTTCCTATTGCAGCAGTCACTATTTGAGGCCAGCTAAACTTAAAGGATACCATTTTAGATATCAATTCAGCCTTATCACCCTCTAAACTTGGAAGTATTAGGGGCAATGCAATATGCACAACTGTGAGGTATAGACATAAAAATTTAGCAACGATGCCAATTGCAAAGCTCCCTATTTTACTCTTTTCATACAATAAGGCAACACATATGACAATTGCAGCATTACCCAATGCAACAAAAGGTACTAATATTGGAAATTGAATTTCACCCTGTATTAATGCTATAACTGGAGCTAATATTGATATAATTATACCGCTCCCTGCTCCAATCTTTATTGCAGCTATAATGAGACATGCATTTACAAGCGAACCTATTATATATTGATCTAAATCTCCCATCCCAGGCACGGTAACTTTAGGAATAACCATTCTAAGGGATTGAAAAGCTACCGTCAAACCCAATAATATCGCTGTTCTCGTTAGCCATTTTGTTGTGTTTTTCATATTAAATTACCTCCACAATAATATAACTAATTTGTCTTTACAACTAATATTGTAACATCATCGAGCATTTCATGTCTATCTACAAATGTAAAATAAGCATCTATTATATCGTCACATATTTCAGTAGCACTTATCTCCTTCATACCTTTAACAAATTCTAGTAGAAAACTATCTGAAGAATCCTCAGTAGCATTTCTATCCATATCTACAAGTCCATCAGTATAAAATATGATAGTATCTTTTGGATCTAATTTAACCGAATGTGTTTTATAGTCAGGTTTAAAGTATTTCCCGAATTTACATATGGGAAATCCTTCAAGTTCTATCGTTTTTACATTTCCATTGACATCTAATATAATGGGAGCAATATTCATACCTGCAGATGAATATGAAAGTTCGTGGGTCTTCGTATCATATATACAATATAACATAACCAAATATGCCTCATCAGGAAATGACATTTCATTATATATATGGTAGAGGTTCATAAGAACTCCCCTGGGAGTAAATATCTTTTGTCGTCCATCATCATACGATTTTTTTACATGTATTTTTTGATTTATAAATACATTGAGCATTGCAGCCGAAACTCCGTGACCTGCTACATCACCTATCAAAATACCTACTTTTTTATCATCAAGTCTAAAAATATTATAAAAATCTCCACCTACTTTTTCACACGGAAAATATCTAGCAGCAAATTCCATATTTTCTATATTAGGAAAACTATTTGGTAAAAGCGCCAATTGAATATTCTTTGCATAATCTAAGTCCTGTTCTAATTTTCGCTGTGCCTCTTCAATCGCCGAAGTTCTTTCTCTAACCATAGCCTTTAAATTATCCGCATATTCACTTACCTCTAATTCCGCATGACGAAGGGTTTTGTATGGTTTTTGTACATTTAGTACAAATAAAGCTTTAAAATAATAAAAATATGCTATTATTCTAAATAACTGTCCCAATATATAGTAAACATCATATATCTCATTATAGATTAAAAATGAGCATTCACTTACAATATTACATATAAGAGCAACAATAAAAAAAATATACTCTTTTTCACCTCTATGTATTTTAAAATTATCTCTGTAAAAATAGATAGCTCCCGCAAATAATGCTATGGCAAATATTTCAAATACTCTATCACGACTATCACCTACAATGCTATTAGACAATATTTTGAATAAAAACTCTTTTCGTTCAGTAAAAAAAACTATTAACCCACTAAATACAATGGATATAAACAAAAAAAATAACTGATGTATATTTCCTTTCTTCTTAGGTTTTACTGTATTAGCTACAAATAGGCCAAATGCAATATTGAGTCTTGCTATTTTCCAATATACACCTGATTTTTGGATTATCTCATTTGTATAATATGGAGCTATAACCGTAAAAGAAAGAATATGTAAAAAAACAAATATACCGGTAGATAAAAATACACAAGAAATAACCATAGATGTAAGCCTATTTGTCTGTTCGTATGTATAATATGTGATTAAAAATATAGAAAAAATCATCACTATGCCGATTAATTCAAAAAACACATGCCAATTAACCATATCATATGCATTAATGAAAGCCCCCATTTTAAATCACCCCACATATGGTTCTAACAATTCATCTATAATATTTTCTATATGGAAAGTATTGTGGTATACCTTTTAAAAAGCTTTATACATCCTCAACAACATCTTTAAAAGTAAGCTGCACGGGTTCATGTGGATATATAAAATTAGATACCTGCATTCCAACAAGACGTACGGGACGTTTCATAGGTATCCTATAATTTAATATATTTTTGCCAATTGAATATAATTCTCGACATGAACATATAGGTTGTTTGAGCGTCTTACTCCTAGTTATAAGTTTAAAATTATCATACTTTATTTTTATAGTGACAGTTTTACATTTCAAATATTTTTTATTCAATCGATTGGCTAAAGAGCTAGAGAATTCTCGTATATAAATTGCCAATTTTTCTTTATCCTTCGTGTTTTTGTTTAGGGTAATCTCTTCCCCCATGCTCTTTGCCTCCTGCTTGTTTTCTACTGTACTGTTGTCTATACCGTGGGCAAACTGCAATAATTCATAACCTCTCTTGCCCCATCGTTCTAACAAAAATTCCCTATCATAATCTAGTAGATCTCTAACTGTAAATATACCCAAACGATTAAGTTCTTTCTCAGTCTTATCTCCAACCCCCCATAATTTGCGCACAGGTAGAGTGGGAAGAAGTTTTTTAGCTATCTCTGGTGTTATAACAGTAAAGCCATCTGGTTTCTTCATATCTGAAGCTAATTTTGCAAGAAATTTATTATATGATATACCTACAGATGCAGTAAGATTTACTTCAACACGTACATCCTCTTTTATGGCTTTCGCAATTTCAATTGCATTATCTCCCATTACATCTAAAAAAGCCTCATCAATAGATATAGGCTCTATTTTATCTGTATATCTTTTAAATATTTCACGTATCTGATTTGAGACTTCTTTATATTTTTCCATATTAGTTGGAATAAATATCGCAAAAGGGCATAACTCTTTTGCCTGTCTAGCTGGCATCGCTGAATGTATTCCGAATTCTCTTGCTTCATATGAGGCTGTACTTACAACCCCTCTTCCATCTGGCGAACCTCCAACCACTACAGGCTTTCCTTTGTAATAGGGATTGTCACGCTGTTCTATAGATGCAAAAAAAGCATCCATATCCACGTGTATAATAGTAAGAACACTATTGTTTTTGGTCACTCTCTTCATTAAAATCCCCTTCAATGAGCTTTCTAATTTCACACATAGCCTCTATTTCATCAGGGCCTGTTATACGCACTTTAAATGGTGTGCCTTTAAATATGCCTAGGGCCAATATAGATAAGAGACTTTTACCATTGCCTACCTTACCATTTTTGATCACAAGTATTTCAGATTTATACTTATTGGCCACCTGTGTAAGTTTTGCAGCAGGTCTTGCATGAAGACCCATTTCATTATTGATGACAAATTCTCTCTCTATCATAAATGTCCCCTTCTTCGTTTGATTTTAATATCCTTTAAAGGTATTTTACCGTAAATTGCATGTAAACTCAACATATATTTTATTTTAGTTGCAAGGAATTATTCAGAAGAACTATTTCTTGACATTTAATGACAATAAGTTGATTATTACTCTCCATATTTTTGAATATAAATATGGAGAGTAATATTTACATATAATCAAAAACCTTCCTCTATTCTCAGCAAAAATAAACAGTCAAACATAGCTCCTAAACAAAAGTTGCATTTAATACTGCAATTTAGCAATTAAAAATATACTTGACAATTACTAGATTTTTAGCCATAATGGTATTGTGCTGTGAAGGAAAGGAGTAGCTATATCCTCTGCATATAGAGACTTAGGGACGGTGGAATCCTAGGAGTATGATCTAGCGAAGGCGTTCCAGAGCACATTATATTAAATAAGAGGGTTTCCATTTAGGAAACCAAAAAGGGTGGAACCGCGAAAGTTAGTCTTTCGTCCCTTTAATGGGATGAAGGACTTTTTTAGTTTATGAAAATATAAATTTTTAAGGAGGATGAAAATATGTCAAAAAATGTAACAATGGATGAGATAGTAGCCCTTTCGAAGGGTAGAGGTTTTATCTTTCCTGGCTCGGAAATATATGGCGGATTAGCAAACACATGGGACTATGGTCCTCTAGGCGTTGAACTTAAAAACAATATAAAGAAAGCATGGTGGAAAAAATTTATACAAGAGAGTCCCTATAATGTAGGTGTAGACACAGCAATACTTATGAACCCTAAAACATGGGAAGCATCAGGTCATGTAGCAGGTTTTAATGACCCATTAATGGATTGTAGAGCTTGTAAGTCTAGGTTTAGAGCGGATCACATAATAGAAGACTATCTCAAGGACAGAGGCGAAGAAATTAATCCTGATGGCTGGGACAACAAAAAAATGGAAGAGTTTATTGCAAAAAACAAAATACCTTGTCCTAACTGTGGCAAACATGATTTTACTGACATAAGACAATTTAACCTAATGTTTAAGACATACCAAGGAGTCACTGAAGATAGCCAATCAGAAATTTTCCTAAGGCCAGAAACTGCACAGGGTATTTTTGTAAACTTTAAAAATGTACAGCGTACCACCAGAAAGAAGATACCCTTTGGAATAGGTCAAATAGGCAAATCATTTAGAAATGAAATAACTCCAGGTAATTTTATATTTAGAACCCGTGAATTTGAGCAAATGGAACTTGAATTTTTCTGTAGACCTGATGAAGATCTTAAATGGTTTGACTATTGGAGAAAATTCTGTAAAGATTGGATAGTCAATCTCGGTGTAGATATAAAAAACTTAAGAATGCGAGATCACGAAAAAGAAGAATTATCCCATTATAGTAAAGCAACTACCGATATTGAATATATGTATCCTTTTGGCTGGGGTGAAGTATGGGGCATAGCAGACAGAACAGACTATGATCTAAAACAACATGCCAAGCATTCAGGTGAAAATTTTTATTATCATGATCCTATTTCAAACGAGCAATTTATTCCCTATTGCGTAGAACCATCTGTCGGAGTAGATAGACTGTTTCTAATGTTCTTATGTGAAGCATATGATAAAGAAGAATTGGAAAATGGTGATATTCGTACAGTACTCAAATTACATCCTGCTTTAGCACCATTTAAAGCAGCAGTTTTACCCCTCAGTAAAAAACTTCGTGATAAAGCAGATGATATTTTTGCCAAACTCAGAAAAAGTTTTATGGTAGATTACGATGAATCAGGCAGTATCGGCAGACGCTATAGAAGGCAAGATGAGATTGGAACACCATTTTGCATAACTGTAGACTTTGATACATTAAAGGATGATACAGTAACTATACGTTATAGAGATTCTATGGAACAGATAAGAATATCTATAGATGAACTGGAAAACTTCTTAAATAAAGAGATAATATTTTAATAAAATCCATATAACAACATGCTCCCCTTAAGATGCACAGATAAAAAATAAAGATCTGGTATCTTAGGAGGAGCTGTTATCTATATCTCTTCTATTGCTTCCGTGGGACAGCTTTCAATTGCTTCTCTTATGTCACCTTCAAGATGTTCAGAAATCTCCTCTTCTATTGCCTCTGCTTTATCATCATCACCCCATTGAAAGACTTCATCGCATATATTTATACATAATCCACAACTAATACATATATCCTTATCTACATGTACCTTCATCTTGCATTAATCCCTCCTCATATTATTAGATCTCTTTCTATAATATTACCTCCATTAAAGTTTTTAATCATATTTTTGAGAGGTTTTTCTATATTTCTCATAGCGCATATAAGTGATCTTGTCCACTTCTGCCTCCAACTCTATATAGTTTTCTCCATAGTGTTCCCTTAAAATGTTACCTTCATCATAAATAGATGACACAACCTTCATATCCTCATAGGGTATTAAAAACGTCACTTGATATATTGTCTCTGGCAGATTCTCTTCAATTGCTATTAAAAGCTCATCTATCCCAATGCCCTTAGCTGCAGATATAAAAACATAAGGTTTTATACGAGGAAGAAAAGTCGTACTTTCTAATTTGTCTATCTTATTATATACAGTGATAATGGGTTTTTTTACCCCCATAGAATCAAGCACTTTCTCTACTGTCTTCATCTGAGCCATAAAAGAAGGTAAACTTCCATCTACCACATGGAGTAATAGATCAGCAAATATTACTTCTTCTAATGTAGATTTAAAAGCTTCTACTAAATCATGTGGCAATTTGTTTATAAAACCCACTGTATCTATGAGTATTATCTCTTGTCCATTTTTCAGTACTACCTTTCTTGATGTGGGATCTAATGTAGCAAAAAGCTTATCCTCTACTAAAATATTACTATTGGTAAGTAGGTTCATTAATGTGCTTTTACCTGCATTTGTATATCCTACCAAAGCAACTGTTGGATATCCTACCTTTTTTCGTCTTTCCCTAAGTGAATCTCTACGCATTTTAACTGTTTTTAATTCTTTTTCTATTTCAAATATTCTCTGGCGTATATGTCTTCTATCAGTCTCTAGCTTTGTTTCACCAGGTCCCCTAGTACCTATACCACCTCCTAATCTAGATAAAGTTAATCCCATACCAGTAAGCCTAGGAAGACGATATCGTAGTTGTGCAAGCTCTACCTGAAGTTTTCCCTCCTTAGAATTTGCCCTCTTAGCAAATATATCGAGAATTAAAGCCGTTCTGTCTATAACCCTTACACCTATAATATCTTCTAAATTTTTTATTTGGGCTGCAGATAATTCATCGTCGAAAATTATAAGATCAGCATCTAATTCTTTAGCAGCATACTTTATCTCTTTTGCCTTGCCTCTGCCTACATATGTGCCACTGTCGATAGTCTGTTTCCGCTGTATAATCCTATGTATTACAATGGCGCCGGCGGTATAAGCTAGCCTTTCCAACTCATCTAATGAACGTTCACCAGTATTATCCATATCTACCGTTACTAATATGGCTCTTTCTTCACCATTCTCTACTTCATGTAGTTTCATTAAATTCCTCCTTGAAAATTCCTCTACCATATTTCTCTACAATTTAATACATCTTCTGTCTCTAACCAACCCTTCCTAGCTATCCCTACTCCTAATGATACATAGCTAAATCCTTTTAAATCATGGGCATCTGGACATATGGCAATATCAACCCCCATTTCTTTTGCCACCTTACACCATCGCCAATCCAAATCGAGTCTATAGGGATTTGAATTTATTTCAACGGCTATACCCTCTTTTGCAGCCTTTCCCAATATTTTTTCCATATCTATCTCATAACCTTCTCGAGATAATAACAATCTCCCTGTTGGATGACCTAATATTTTTACATAGGGATTACTTAGGGCTTTTAATATCCGTTCCGTCATCTCTTCTTTAGCCATAGTAAAATTGGAATGAACAGAAGCTATTACAAAATCAAACATAGATAAAATATTATCATCATAATCTATAGAACCATCCTTCAATATATCTGCTTCAATACCTTTTAATACCTTAAAATCATCATATTTTTCATTTACAGCATCTATCTCCTCAAACTGTCTATATATATCATCTTCCAGAAGGCCATTCGCATAGTAAGCTGATTTGCTATGATCTGATATACCAATATAACTATAACCTAAATTCCTGGCATATTCTGCAAGTTCCCCAATTGTATTTAATCCATCACTATATATACTATGAATATGAAGTACTCCTTTAAGATCAGATTCAGATATCAATTTAGGTAAACTATGGGCTTTAGCAGCCTCTATCTCGCCCATGTCCTCTCTGAGTTCAGGCGGTATATAATCCATATCAAATACTGCATATATGTCTCTTTCATCTTTGCACGAAATGAGCTCTCCATTTACAGTATTAAATATTCCATATTCATTTATCTTAAGGCCTTGTTCTTTAGCTATACGACGCATATGTGTATTATGCTCTTTACTACCAGTAAAATGATTTAGCGCATAGGGATATTCATAGGGGCTAACTACCCTCAAATCTACTACAATACCATTTTTTAGCCTAACAGAAGACTTGGTACTGCCCTTTGCAACTATCTCCTCTACATCTTGTAAAGAAGAAAAAAAATTCATAATATCTTGGCTATCATTGGCGCTTAATATTATATCCACATCTCCTATAAGTTCTTTATGTCGTCTTAAACTCCCAGCTATATCTATATCTATTGTATCTGGATGCATTTTTAACGTACTAACTATTTCTTCTGCCACTTTATAGGCCTCTATATATAGAAATTTACCTCTATAAGCTTTTAAAATTTTAATACCCTGCAATATATTATCTTGCATCTTCTTCCCAAACCCAGGT
Source organism: Firmicutes bacterium UBA3920 (assembly GCA_002386065.1). Taxonomy (GTDB): domain Bacteria; phylum Bacillota; class Clostridia; order Caldicoprobacterales; family Xylanivirgaceae; genus UBA3920. The sequence continues at coordinate 10,173 of DGES01000129.1, read as the reverse complement.
AAAGTAACAAGTCTATTTTCCATACATGCATATTCCAATTCTCCGATATTTGTAATATTTAAATTTTCATATAGGCTTTTGACCCTCTTAGGTCCCAAACCTGGTATTTGAAGAAGTTCAAATAAACTAGAAGGAAAACTAGACTTGAGTTCTTCATAATATCTAAGTGTTCCTGTAGTTACAAGTTCAGTTATCTTCTCCTCTAAAGTACTGCCTATACCGTCTATATTACTTAATGTACCTTCTTCCACCATAGTCTTTAAGTCTCCATCAAGTCTCTCAATAGCTCTAGCACCGTTATAATATGCCTTAGCTTTAAAAGGATTTTCGCCTTTAAGCTCCAGCATCACACCTATGTCATTCAATATGGATGCAACTTCTTTTTTATCCATTCAAGTAACTCCTTTTCTAATATACTGTACACTAGTAGATACATTATATATCAAGCTCCTAATTTTAGCCAACTAATATAATATTAAGTTTGTGCAAAATTTAAATTAAATAATATAACCCTATAAATAATAGCTAGTAAAATAATCTATTACTAGCTATTCATGTATAAAAACCGAAATTTAGAACCTTTGCATATTCAAAAAGTTAACCCTAAAATATTATAATATCTATATAGGTATTATGGCTGTATACTATTATTCAATATAGACTCTACTTTAGCCAAAGCTTCATATGTATTGGGACCAACAATTCCATCTGCACCCAATCCATAATCACTTTGAAATGATATAACAGCATCTCTTGTCATAGGACCATATATACCGTCTATTGATCCGGCATAATAACCCATTCGCTTTAAAATATTTTGCACCCTCTGTACATCTGGACCTGCCGCAACTCCTAAATATAAAAGACGACCTGTAGATGCCGAACCTAATATTATAACCTCTGTTCCCAATGGGACTATATTATATAGTTCTATTACATCCTCATTAGTCATACGAATACATCCATGACTCACTGCCTTACCTATTGACTGAGGTTCATTGGTACCATGTATTCCATAACCTCCCCAAGGAACGTTAAGTCTCATCCATCGTGCTCCAAAAGCTCCTCCTGGATTTTTAATCTTCTGAATTATTTTCCAATTTCCTATAGGAGTTGGTGTGGAGGGCTTACCTACTGCAACTTCATATCTTCTTATTATTACATCTCCTTCTTTTAAAATTAATTGTTTTGTATCTAGCATTATAGTTATAGAATATTGAGAGTCAAATAATTCTAAACTTTCTTCACTAAGGCCAATTGCATTCCATGTATTTGGTCCTACAATACCATCAGGTAATAGACCCATATCTGTCTGAAATTTTGACACTGCTTCTGCTGTAGCCTTATCATAAATTGAAGTAATTTCACCCTTATAATAATTTCTTTTTTTGAGTTGTTCTTGCACATTCCGTACATCTATACCCTCCATTAAAGGATCTGCAGTAACCCTTAAATATCTACTAGCATAGATCACGTCTATCACCTCCCATCTTCCTATATGGGTATGATAATATTGTTTAAATTCAAAAATATCTTTTAGAATTTAAATACTCTTCTACTTTTTCAAGCACCTCACCGAAACGCTGAAAATGTACAATTTCACGCTGTCTCAAAAATTTAAGAGGATCGATGACATCAGGGTCATCGGCTAACTTGATTAAATTTTCATATGTTGCCCTAGCCTTTTGTTCGGCTGCCAAATCTTCATGGAGATCTGCTATGGGATCACCTTTGGATTGGATATACGCAGTTGTAAAAGGTACACCAGCACCTGTGCTAGGATATACTGCTCTATCATGATCTGCAAAATATCCACCTACATCAACTTCCTTTATTTCTTCCATTGAGGCTCCTTTCATTAGCTGATACACCATGGAACCTACCATTTCAAAATGAGCAAGTTCTTCGGTGCCTATATCATTCAATACGCCCTTTGCTTC
>DGES01000129.1:2428-8031 GCA_002386065.1 Firmicutes bacterium UBA3920 | reverse complement strand
GGTCCTCCATATTGGGTTATGATATATTTCGCCATTTTAGGATTTGGATTTTTAATCTTTACTTGATATTGCAATTTTTTTTCATAGATCCACATTTCTAGCATCCTCCATCCAATAATCTTGTTCCCAAGGCCACGGTTCCTCTAACCATCTCCATGTCGCTCCGTGGTTCAAGGCTGTTCCAAAATTACTCAAAGGTCCATATTGTTTATCATATTGTGATTTTAAAGCAGTAAGTTGTTGAGTGTGTACATTGTATTCCTTCAAAGCTCTTATATCATGTGGGTGGGTGTCTAAATACAAATTTAGTTCCAATATCATAAATTCAATAGCCCTTATCTGATCTAAAAGCTCTTGTCTATCATTCATAGCAATAAGACCCCCTTTCTTTATTAGGAGCATAAAGTCTAACGAGTTCAGGAAACATAGTACCATGTTCTAATGCTTCCATAGGTGAAAAACTATTAGTATAATACTGATATGGTATATAGGCTCTTGCAAGCTCAACTCCCCTTTGAACCATAGGAGTAGTTTGCATATTATGCATTGGAAAATACCTGTAGTACATATATCAGCTCTCCTTTCATAAAGAACATCTTCATACTCATACTATTCATGAGACAAATAAATGTTACAAACGAAGAGGCTCAAATTGACTTTCTCACTACACCTATAATAATTTCGAACAAAAAAAACTACCTTCTAGCCAATACAATGGCTAAAAAGGTAGTCAATTCTCGAAATCATCCCAACTTCCTGTAGTAGGCTCCGGCTTCTTTTTTATTTCCATGAGTTCATCAAGCTTAGTCATTTCTAGGAGCTTTTGAACACCTAATTTGGGATATTCAACTATCAATTTTCCCCCATTAGATTTCATTTTCTTTAGTAATGATATTAAAAGTCCAATACCTGCACTATCCATAAAATTTACCTTAGACATATTCAAAATAAGAACTTTTATATCATGGTCAACATATTTTAAAATACGCTCTTTTATCCTATGCGAATTGGTGAAAGACAGATCATCTACTAATTCTACCCATATTGTGTCTCCATTCTTCCTTATCTCCACAAGGCAATCCCTCCTTCGATAAGATATTCGTATTAAATATTATATTTCATTAGAAAATCTACTATATCTTTGGCGCTTGGTGGACATCCCTTAAGATAGATATTAGCACCTCTAGTACAGCTACCAATACCTATGCCTTCTATATCTTTACCTTTGTAACCTTGACCAATATAGACGTTTTTATCTATATTATCTAAAAAACCTTTTTCTCTAATACGCTCCAATGCATGTATAAGACTCCCATAGCAAGCGGAGCAAGCATCTTTTGCATTGATATACTTAGACAGATATTCTAATTTAGCATTTCTTTGCCCTATATCTATACCTACTTCTCCATGATTTAACTCAATTATGTCCGCCCTACTTAAGTCAGTAGAACCTACACCAATCTCCTCAGCTATACATATGTAACGAATATCATCTTTAGAATAGCCAATTAATCTAGCAGCGTAAGAATCTATTAAAACTGGATCGCGTCCCATTATTATTCTATTCATAAAAACAGGTGTGCCTCCTTCTTCAAAGGTAAGATCACCCCATATACCATCTACTATCACAAGATCACTCTTTAAATATTTATTGAGCCATGCTATTGGTTCATGGAGGCCCATAGTATGAAAACGCCTCTTTTCCACATCTGGAACACATCCCTTTAAATTTTTTAAAGCACATGTAAGTTTTGTTTGGCAGTGTGCCTTTAATACGGGAATATTTATTAAAAAATCTACTTCCATGGCTTTATTGCATATATTTATAGTTGGATTATTGCCATATCCGGCATAAATATCATCTTTAAGATCTATAAGTGAAATGTCATATTTATTCGCTATATCTTCATATCCACAGACTTTATATGCCTTTTTTGTATCAGCACCTACCCAAGAACTTTCTAATATAATTATATTATGATATCCGTAAGCTTTTAGATACTCTATTATGGCAATAACTATTCTAGGATCCGTAGTTGCACCTAAATGAGAAGGTTTTTCTACTACTAAATTGGGCTTTATACCTATCAATATATCTTTATCTCCTCCAATATATTCCAAAATATGACCTTTTTCAAATAACTCTGGTATCATAGTACTGGGATTATCACCATATATAATCATTATATTGTTTCTATCTATCATATACACATCATTCCCTTCAAAAGGTAACCTAGTAATTTTATCTGAAACCATGCACAATAGGCATACATCTTGCCCTTTTAAACCATCCTTTAGATACACGTATAGGAAGGGCTGCTTGATAACGTTTATATTCACTTTTATTAACCATATTAATTATATTATATACCATATCCTTGTCATATCCCATATCTATTATCTCTTCTTCAAATAGCCCATTTTCTAGATACATATACAATACTTTGTCTAATATAGAATAAGGAGGCAAGCTATCTTCATCCCTTTGATCTGGACTTAACTCTGCCGAAGGTGGCTTTGTAATGATAGATCTAGGAATTATTTCAGCCTTTCTATTTATAAATTGGCAAAGCTCATATACTTGTCCCTTATATATATCACTCAATATAGCTAATCCACCACACATATCTCCATACATAGTTGTATAACCTACATAGAGTTCAGACTTGTTACTAGCTGATATCAGCAGTTTACCTTCTCTATTTGAGATAAACATCCATAAATTGCCTCTTATACGGGCCTGTATATTTTCTTCGGCAATATCCCCCATAGGACTGCCATCCTCATTAAATATCTTTAAATAGGAAGTAAAAAGGGTATCTATGGGTATACACCTATAATCTATATGCAGGTTGTCTGCAAGCCTGTATGCATCATTGCTACTGCTTTGGGAAGTATACATTGAAGGATTAGAGATTGCAAGTACGTTTTTATTTCCCACCGCCTCAGTAGCAATGCAAGCTGCAAGGGCTGAATCTACTCCTCCACTTAGACCTAATACAACTCCATCCAATCTAGATTTATTACAATAATCCCTAAGTCCCAATACCAATCCCTTATATAGATAAGATATGTCTTCTTTCTCAATATCCATATTACCTACATCATCTATATTCCATATAAGTAAAGTTTCCTCAAAAGAAGGAGCTTTACCACATACTTCTCCCTTGGCATTAATAACAAGAGAGCCACCATCAAACACCAACTCATTGTTGCCTCCAACCATATTTACGAATACTATCGGTTTCTTAACTGATTTTGCTAAATCTGTTAATTGCTCTATCCGTTCAATTTCTCGTCCGTAATAATAAGGAATTGCACAGATATTAAGAATAATATCTGTTTCACATTGAGCGGACATATTTCCTAGTAAACTTTGCTCTTCTATTTCCCCTATGATTATCCCCATCTTAATACCTTTATACTCTGTAATATAGACGGGAATATTGCCTTCAATAAAATATCTCTCTTCATCAAAATATACATATCTACAAAGATTAGTCTTGGGAAATATACCATAAAGAGAGTTGTCTCTTAAAAAAACAACACAATTCATAAGCCTTCCCGATTGATTCTCTCGTATAGCTGTTCCTAAGAGCACATCAATTCCATGAACTTTCTTGGCAATATCATCCAATGCATCTTCGCAACATTTCTTAAACCTTGGATTATACAAAAGATCACATGGTGGATAACCAGTAATTGTAAGTTCGGGAAAGCATACAATATCACAACCCTTCTCTTTAGCATTATTTATATACTTTAGAATAAGAGCTTTATTATATTCTATATCACCAATTATCGTGTTTACTTGGGCAATGGCAATTTTCATTATTCCACACCACCTATATTGAAAATCTGTGCTACCGCCTCTTCCATATTTTCTTTGGCATATGCCTGCGTATGCACTACTTCTTTATTTTTAAGCTGCCTTAATGACTCTGGGATAGGAGTATTAGACATTGAAGCTAATATCTCTAGCATTTCAAATTCATCTTTATTTCTTACAAGTTCTTCGCCACCTATTCCTATGAGTACATCTTCTATAAATTTATATGGACTAGCCGTAGACACCAATAATGCCTTTTTATGCCCACCTACTGCTTCTCTATAATCACATAAAACTTTCATACCAACAGCAGTATGGGGATCTAATACATAATTAAATTGATGATATATGGATTTTATAGTATTCAACGTATCTCTATCATCGGCATAGCCTCCCCAGAACTGTTCCTTAAGCTTTTTATGTTGCTCATATGTCAATTCATACTTCCCTTTTGTTTTTAACTCATCCATAAGATACGAAACTGCTCCATCATTTCTTTCTAATATTTCATATAATAAACGCTCCAAGTTACTAGATATAAGAATATCCATAGATGGTGATATTGTTTTATAAAATTTTCTATTACTATCGTATATCCCAGAGGATATAAAGTCTGTCAGTATATTATTTCTATTTGAAGCACATATAAGTCTATCTATGGGAATACCCATCTGTTTAGCATAGTATGCAGCCAATATATTACCAAAATTACCTGTAGGCACAACCACATCAAAAGTTTCATCATTAGCCAACGCCTGAGCATCTATCATATCTATATAAGCTGACACATAATATATTATCTGTGGCACTAATCTTCCCCAATTTATAGAATTCGCCGAAGATAACCTATAACCTGCTTTTTTCATATCAGCATTAAATTCTCTATGTGTAAATATTCTCTTCACACCTGTCTGTGCGTCATCAAAGTTTCCAGCCACACCTAAGACATATACATTACTTCCCTCCTGGGTAGTCATTTGAAGTTCTTGTATACGACTTACACCTGACAGTGGATAAAATACAACTATATGTGTGCCTTCTACATCCTTAAATCCTTCTAATGCAGCTTTTCCTGTATCACCCGATGTAGCAACTAATATGACTACATCTTCCTCTATACCCTTCTTGTCCATCGCAGTTCTCATAAGATGGGGGAGAAGCTGAAGTGCCATATCTTTAAAGGCACAAGTAGGTCCATGCCAAAGTTCTAATATACTTATATCATGGGTCAATTGGATAACAGGTGCTATAGAATCTGAAGAAAATTTTTGGGGATCATAGGCACTATCCACACATCTGCTAATTTCTTCCTCTGTGTAATCAGTTAAAAAAAGGACAAGAATCCTCTTTGCCCTTTCCCTATAATCTAAATTCACCATATCTAATAAAAAATTAGAATCTATTTCAGGGATGGCTGAGGGGACAAATAGTCCACCATCATCTGATATGCCCTGTAGTATAATATCCGCTGAATTTAGTTTTTTCGTATTGTCTCGTGTACTCTCATATACCATAGTGCAATCTACTCCGTTCAATTGTTATTTAATATATCACATAAAATGGGAGGGGTTAAGTTGGTTACATAATTAAAGCCAAGGGTAAATCCCTCGGCTTTAACCTGTCAAAGAAGATATTCTTTGAGAAATACAGGTGTATTCTCAGGATTACCACTCATAGTCATATAAAACTTCACATTAAAATTGTCTGCCAACTTTTTCAGATCTCCAAAGAAGGTTTCTATCGCATCGGTCTCCTGTCTATACATATCTAAAAG
>DGES01000129.1:1183-2190 GCA_002386065.1 Firmicutes bacterium UBA3920 | reverse complement strand
CTATCCAAAGCTATTGTGTAACAATTACTACTATCTATGAATACAACGTCACCAAATCCTTCAGTTGCAGCACCATTTGCCATGTCGATTATTTGCTTTGTCTTTCCGGTACCCCTATCTCCAAAGATCACTCTTATCAAGTTAACCGCCTCCCATTACGATTATTTTTTATGTGCTACTTTAATTATAACATATGAAGAGAGGTTATGGCTATATATTATTTTCTAAGCTTTTTTATTTTGACGCCTCTTTCGTTCACCTATGTCTAATATTCTCTTTCTTAACCTAATATTTTTAGGAGTAACCTCAACAAGTTCATCATCGGCTATGAATTCTAGAGCTTCTTCAAGAGACAGTTTCTTAGGAGGAACTAAACGTAGAGCTTCATCAGAACCAGCTGCTCTCATGTTTGTAACATGTTTTTTCTTACACACATTCACATCTATATCACCAGGTCTTGAATTTTCGCCTACTATCATTCCCCTATAAACCTTTGTTCCTGGTTCTATAAATAGAGTTCCCCTCTCCTGGGCATTATAGAGTCCATAGGTAACAGCTTCTCCATCCTCAAATGCCACTAATGAACCTTGCTGCCTTGAAGGTATATCTCCCTTATAAGGAGCGTAGCCATCAAATATAGTATTTAATATCCCTTCTCCCTTAGTATCTGTCATGAATTCTGAGCGATATCCAAAAAGTCCTCTAGCAGGGACAGAAAAATCTAACCTGACATTTCCTCCTTTTAAAGAGTTCATACCAATAAGTTCACCTTTTCGTCTGCCTAGTTTTTCAATTACTATACCAGAAAATCGCTCTGGTATGTCTATTACCACCCTTTCCATAGGTTCATGTTTTTTACCATCTATTTCTTTATATATTACAGTAGGTTTTGACACCTGAAATTCATAGCCTTGGCGACGCATTGTTTCTATCAATATAGAAAGGTGTAGCTCTCCTCTCCCTGATACCTTAAAGGTATCAGGAGAATCTGTTTCCTCTACCCGTAG
>DGES01000129.1:0-872 GCA_002386065.1 Firmicutes bacterium UBA3920 | reverse complement strand
CCAGCAAATGGACTGTCATTTACTGAGAAAAACATAGATACTGTCGGTTCAGATATCTTAACAAATGGTAGTGGTTCTGGATACTCATAATGACAAATTGTATCTCCTATACTTATCCCTTCAACACCCGATACAGCTACAATATCTCCCACTTCTGCCTTCTCTACTGGTTTCCTCTTTAAGCCATCAAATACATATAAGCTAGTTATTACAGCATCCTTGAAATCAGATTCTTGATTACAAAGAATAACATGCTGGTTTACCTCTATAGTGCCCCTTTCAATCTTGCCAATACCTATTCTTCCAACATAGTCATTATAGTCTATCGTAGATACAAGCATTTGAAGAGGAGCATCCAATTCTCCCCTTGGTGCAGGCATATACTTAACTATGGCATCGAATAGTGGCTCCATTGATGTACCTCTTTTATCAACATCATACGAAGCCCAACCCTCTCTAGAAGATGCATATATATACGGACACTCTAACTGAGCATCACTAGCATCTAACTCTATGAGAAGATCAAGGACTTCATCAACTACTTCTATTGGCCTTGCATCTGGTCTGTCCATTTTATTTATAACGACTATACCTGGAAGATCAAGATCGAGTGCTTTCTTTAGTACAAATTTAGTCTGAGGCATAGGGCCTTCAAACGCATCTACAAGAAGAAGTACTCCATCTACCATCTTTAAAACCCTCTCTACTTCTCCTCCAAAATCAGCATGTCCTGGGGTATCTACTATATTTATTTTTTTACCATTATATATAACTGCTGTATTTTTTGACAGTATAGTTATCCCCCGTTCTTTCTCTAATTCATTAAAATCCATAACCCTATCTTCTATATGTTGGTTCTCTCTAAATATTCC
>DGES01000067.1:22475-27235 GCA_002386065.1 Firmicutes bacterium UBA3920 | reverse complement strand
TATCAGGAGGAAATGCGACAACTTGCTTGATAAATACCAGTATTGGTATTTATATATGCAATATTTTATGTATATACTACGAAAAATTTACAACTATTGCAGCGAATGAGTCTTAGAAAATATTGACAATTATAATATGTTATATTAAGATATAGCCAATACTAAATAAGGATGAAATTTGCATATGTCTACTTTTCAAAATATTTTGATTATTGAAGATGATCTCGAGATAAACAATTTGATAAAAGAAACATTAGAAAAAGCAGGTTATATCTGTACTCAGGCCTTTTCTGGCTCTGAAGGTCTTATGTGTATTAAAATAAATGATTATTCGTTAATTATATTAGATTTAATGCTTCCAGGATTAACAGGAGAAGAATTTGTTAAAAAGATTAGAAAAACAGATGCTGTTCCTGTATTAGTTGTTTCTGCCAAGACATCTATTGAGTCTAAGGTAGAACTTTTAAGTATTGGTGCTGATGATTATTTAATAAAACCGTTTGATATCAAAGAACTAAAGGCTAGAGTAGAGGCATTAATTAGAAGATCTAAAATAAACATAAAAAATGATCACATAAGTCATAAGGGAATTACATTAGATAGAGAGTTATGTGATGTATTTATTGATAATAACCCTTTAAATCTCACTAAACAGGAGTATAAAATAATGAAATTATTGATGGAGCATCCTAAGAAGGTATTTACCAAACAAGATATTTATGAATATGCATGGGACGATGTTTATATTGGTGAAGATAAGACTATAAACGTCCATATTAGCAATATTAGAAAAAAATTTAGAGAGTTTACACAAGAAGAAGTGATAGAAACTGTGTGGGGTATAGGGTTTAAGCTAAAAGAATAAAAATTATTAAGGGGCTATTTTGCAACAGCCCCTTTCTTTATACTTTCTTTAACAATTCTTGATTCTTTTTTTAATCTCATATGATACATTTAACTTACGAAAGAATAAATGGAGTTTGAAGGGAGAAAAAAGTATAAATGGGAGAATATATTTTAAAGACAGAAAATCTTACTAAGGTTTATGGCACAACGAGAGCCTTGTCTAGAATAAACATAGAAGTTAAACAAGGAGAAATATATGGATTGATTGGACAAAATGGTGCAGGGAAGACTACTCTTTTGAAAATGATTAGTGGTTTGGGTTTTCCAACAGAGGGTGCAGTGTATTTGTTTGGAGAAAATGCAAGTACTAATGGTAGTCTATTAGAAAGGATAGGTGTATTAATTGAAGTTCCAGGTTTATATCCTGATTTGAGGCCTTATGACAATCTTAAGCTTAAATATATAGCATATGGAATGAATACTAAAGAATATACACAATCAATATTAGAACAAGTGGGGTTAGCAGGTGTAGAAAAAAAGAAAGTGAAGAAACTTTCTCTTGGTATGAAACAAAGACTTGGAATTGCGCTAGCATTAATTGGCGAGCCAGATTTACTCTTACTAGATGAACCTATTAACGGACTAGATCCCCAAGGGATAATAGAAATCAGAGATATGTTATTGAAATTAAATAAGGAAAAGGGTGTAACTATAATAATTTCGAGTCACATTCTAGAAGAATTATCAAAAATAGCGACAAGATTTGGCATAATTCATGAAGGTGAATTAGTTGAAGAGATAAATAAAGAAGAGCTATTAGAAAAGACAAAGGACAGATTGGAGATAACTACTAATGACATTGAAAGGGCAGTTGCAGTTCTAGAAGACAATTTGAATATTCATAATTTACAGGTCATAGACAATAACACTATATATGTGTATGAGAGGTTAGAGGAAAGTGGAGATATCAACAATGAGTTATTGAAATGTGGTATCAAGGTTAATTCATTGTCAGTAAACAGGGAATCATTAGAGGAATATTTTATTTCTTTGACTGGAGGTAGAAAACGTGTTTAATATAATAAAAATGGATTTATACAAAATGTTTAAATCAAAGACCTTCTATATAATGAGTATTATTTTAATAATATTGATATTATCTTTTGCAATACTGATAAAAACTACTTTGAGTTTAAATTATGATATGGCGAAAGAGGCAAATTTTATTTATTCGGTTGGTGATAACACATTAAATCCTTCTGTTCAATCTCCAGAGGAGTATTATGCTATTCAGAAAGAAATAAAAAGCAGTGTAACTGTAGATGATTTTATCATGATACAATATGCTAGTTCAATTATGTTGATAGTAATGGCAGCATTTATAGCTAAATTTGTATGTTCTGAATGGGACACAGGATTTGTAAAAAATATTATTCCTCTTAACGGTTCACGAGTTAGTTTAGTGGTGTCAAAAAACATTATTGTTTTGTTATTTGTTCTTATTGAAGGTATAATTAGCATATTTGTGGCTATGGGTTCAAATGTATTAGTATCTGGAAAGGTCAGTATTTTAGACTTCAAAGGTATTATAATATATATAGGATTGCAAATATTATTACAAATGGCTTTTGCATCTTTAATGATATTAATAAGTTATTTATTTAGAAGTAAATCAGTAACAATATCTATTGGAATTTTATTAGGTATGAATGTACACGCTATGATATTAAATCAATTAGATAAACTAATTAATATAGCTAATATTGAGATATCTAATTTGTCCATAATAAATAATATAAGAATATTGGAATTCAGTTCAGAGCCGGAGATATATAAAAGAGTAATAATAATATCTACAGCATACTTTTTATTATATAATATACTTAGTTTATTTCGGGTAAAGAGAGTTGAGGTAAACTAGAACTATTACATAGTGGAGGATATTATGTTATCTATAATTGTCTCTATAATAGCAATACTATCTATATCTTTGAACATAATGCAGTGCATATATATTAGAGATGTGTATAATCAAATAAACTTTATAAATAACCATGAAACTAATAAAGTAATAACTAAGAGATTTAGTTTAAAGGGAACTAATATGCTTATTGCCAAACTAAATGAAATGCTTAGTATTAACAGGAAGATGGTTCAAGAATATAAACTAAAGGAAGAGGCATTAAAAGAAGCAATTACAAATATATCCCATGACATAAGGACACCTTTGACTTCTTTGGATGGATATTTTCAGCTTTTGCTTGAAGCAACGTCCGAAGTAGAACAAGAAAGATATATGGGTATCATTCAAAAGAGAATCGAAAAGCTAAAACATCTTTTAGAGGATATGTTTACATACATGAAAGTTCAAGATGAAAGTTATAGACTTTATTTAGAACCTTGCAATATCACTAAAATAGTTTGTGAGAATCTCTTTTTGTACTATGAAAACTTTAAGGTTAAAGGAATTGAACCCAAAATCGATATTCCTGAAAAGCCCATTGTCATAGAAGGTAATATTTCTGTGTTAAATAGGGTCATAGATAATTTGATTAATAATAGTTTAAATCATGGGAATGATTATATTGGCGTTACTTTACTTGACGAAGGTGATTTTGTTAAATTAATATTTGAAAATGATATTGAGGATGAAGACAATATAGATATAGATAATATCTTCAATAGATTCTATAAACAGGATAAGGCCAGAACTGTTAGTTCAACAGGTTTAGGTCTTACCATTGTAAAAGAGTTAGTGGATGCTATGGATGGAAAGATTATTGCTAATATTAGCAAAGGTATATTTTCTATTGAAATATCTTTTATGAAAGAAAATTGTTAAACGTATAACTAATATCTAATTATAATGTAATCTTTTAAAAAAGTGATGATGAGTGTATAATTTTCGTAGGTATTGAGTATGACAAAATATTGCTGACTGAAATTCGATATAATATTTGAAGTTTGAAAATAAACAGATAGATAAATGACTGGGTAGAATATATAAAAAATATAACAGAAAGAGGCTTGAGGGAATATGCGATATGAAAAATCATGCGGAGCAATTATATATAGAGATATAAACGATGAGATAGAATATTTGCTGCTTAGAAGTGCTAGAAAGGATAAGTTTTGGGGTTTTGCAAAAGGGCATATGGAAAATAAAGAGACAGAAGAGGAGACTTGCATAAGGGAAGTATTTGAAGAGGCGGGTATTAAGATTAAAATAAAAGATGGTTTCAGAATAGGTGATAGGTATAAAGCTGCAGAGGATATTGATAAGGAAGTAATATTATTCTTGGGAAATGCCAATGAGCAGTCAGTATCTATTCAAAAAGAGGAGATTATGGAATATAGATGGTGTAATTATGATGACGCAATGCAACTTTTGACATTTGAAAGTTCGAAGAGGATGCTTGCGAAGGCGCATGAGTTTTTGGTTCATAAAAAGGCAAAAAGGGAAGGTTGAATATATTGCTCAATTTAACACTCTTGGGAAGTGGAGGAGGATTTCCCATGCCAGATAGGTTTTTGTCCTCTATGATTATGAGTTATAAGGGGAGAAATATATTAATAGATTGTGGGGAAGGCACACAGGTAGCTATGAGAAAGGCTCATACTGGATTTAAAGCCACAGATATTATATGTATAACCCATTTCCATGGAGATCATATATTTGGTCTGCCTGGATTGCTTTTAACTATTGGGAATAGTGGTAGAGCAGAGCCAATTACTATAATTGGTCCTACGGGATTGGTGGGTATAGTAGAGGGATTTTTAGCAGCTATACCATATCTTCCCTATGATATTAAATTAATTGAAGCTCCTGAAGTGGATTTAGGTTTGAATATGTTTGGGAATATTCTATGCGTAGATAAGAAAAGTAGTTATGAAGGCGATGAGATAATAATTTC
>DGES01000067.1:0-22237 GCA_002386065.1 Firmicutes bacterium UBA3920 | reverse complement strand
CCGAGGAGGCCTAAATTTTTACCGGAAAAGGCTATAGAATATGGCATACCTAAAGAAAAATGGTCTATACTTCAAAGTGGTAAGCCCATAACATACAAAGATAATGTCTATAGACCAAGTCAAGTGTTAGGAAAAGAGAGAAGAGGAATAAAACTAAGCTATATCACAGACACAAGGCCCATAGATGAAATCGTGGGCTTTATAGAAGAGAGCAATCTGTTTGTATGCGAAGGAACCTATGGAGACAGTGGAGATATAGAAAAGGCAGTAGAGAGAAAGCATATGACATTTGAAGAAGCGGCAGAGTTGGCGCGGAAAGGAAAAGTAGATAAACTTTTGCTGACTCACTTTAGCCCAGCCATGGGAGATCCAAATACATATATAAAACATGCAAAAGCTGTTTTTGACAATACTATAATAGGATATGATGGATATACTAAAGTTTTATCTTATAAATAGCCAAGTTCTCGCTAGTTTAGATAAAGCCTTCCTTATTTATTAAGTATATTACAATATTAATTTGACATATTTTTTTTAGATAGAGCAAACAATAGAGTAGGAGGAGGGATTTTTATGACGGATGGAAAAAGAAAATCTAAAAGGAAACCTACTTTTAAAGCAACTAGAGGCTTTCGCTTGCATAAAGATCTGGAAAACTCAGATAGGATAGCCGATGCTTTTTACAATGTGGAGAAGACAACTCCAGAAAGCAATGTGCCTATTCCTACTTTTGATGCTGTTATTGAGGCCAAGGAATGGGTAGATGATGAGAATAAGCGTTAACATTGTGAGAGATTAAGTTTATATTTTCAAAATTAGAATAAAAGAGATTGAAATAGACGGCTTCTATGTGGTAAGCTAATCCATAGAAGCCGTCTATTTTACAGGATATGGATGTATTTTGAAAATATAAAAGACAACTATAGCGTGGCTGTGGAGGCAGTTCCAGGTGAGAGGATATGGGCTCATGGAGGCTTCAGACTAGTTAAATATGCTCTATTTCTCGAGAGAGAGGTATTTCCTCTTCATGATGAGCTATGCGAAACAGAGGGTGCGCTAGTATATAAAGGAAGATGAAGGTGCTAGGCAGGAGCTTACAATGCGAAGCGAAAAGACAAAAGAGCTCTATGACATGCTTTGGGCAAAATGATATAAGGGGGGAAAGATATGGCAAGGCCAATCGTATCTGTAGATAAACTTGTAAAACATTATGGTGACACTAAAGCCGTGGATGCTATAAGTTTTAATATATATCCAGGGGAGATATTTGCGCTCTTGGGGCCTAATGGGGCGGGTAAGACTACAACTCTAGAGTGTATTGAAGGGATCCGCAGACCTGATAATGGGAGTATATTGGTGGCAGGCGCGGATCCAGAGAGGAAACTTGAAAAGATAAGGAAAATTTTAGGGATACAGCTTCAGGCTTCATCTCTACCAGATATAATCACCGTTGAAGAGGCTATGAAGATGTTTTGCCTATATCTTGGAGTGGAGCCAAGATATGATCTGCTTGAAAAGTTAGATCTGAGAGGGAAATACAATACACAATTTGATATGCTCTCAACAGGTCAGCAAAGAAAGCTCGTATTAGTCATTGCATTGGCTCATAATCCCTCAATTATAATACTTGACGAGCCCACTGCTGGTCTAGATGTAAATACTAGGGTGGAACTTCACAATATAATGCGTGAAGAAAGAGAAAAGGGAGTTGCCATATTGCTTGCGTCCCACGATATGGCAGAAGTAGAAGAACTGGCAGACAGGGCGGCTATACTATTAAATGGTAAGATCGTTGTAGCGGGAACACCCAATGAGATAGTGACATCTGGAGATAGACAGGTTAAAATTCATATTAAGACATTGAATGACTCAATTATAGAACTAGAGTCAGCGCATATATTACAAACTGAGAGACGAGAGGGCTATTCTATCTATCTCTGTAAAGAGATAGAAGAGTTATTAGAGGATATTTTGGCCCATATAAAGTTTAAGGGAGATAAGTTAATAGATTTGAGGGTAGAGAGGCCGTCTCTAGAAGAGCGGTTTATAGATATAACTACAAATGGAAAGCAGGAGGTGGACTATGAGGGCAATAGTTAATCATATAGGATTCGAATTTAAAAGTGTTATAAGGGATAAGACATTACTCCTTTGGAGGATTATTATAATATACACTTGCAGCATATTTATTTACATGGGACCCTAAAGAGAACAAGAGGAAGAGAAATATTTTGGGTTTGATAGCATTGTTGCCATATATAATTAGCATTTTTATATAATTTAAAATTAGAATAGTATTATAGTATTAAGGAGAACTGTATATGGAAGGAACTAGAAGAGAAGACATAGAAATAGGAACTAGAGTTAAGATTGTACAAAAGCAAGATCAACGTTCTGGAAAATTGACAGAGGGTATAGTGAAAGATATTCTGACTAATTCCCAAACACATTCCCATGGTATCAAGGTACGACTTGAAAGTGGAATTGTGGGTAGGGTTAAGCAAATAATCAGAATGTAGAGTATTAAACCTCCTTTATTGGTTAAAAATAAGGAAAGCAATATGTTTTAGCTAAAAAGGAGGTAGATATATTTGAATATGATGAACAATGGAAATGGCTTTTTCTTCTTGCCTCTTGCCATGATTGCAGATTTTGATAGAGAAGAAGGTAGGAAGATAGCTCATGATCGCCAGAATGTCTATGTAAATGGGGACTATGTAGGTGATAAAATATCGTTGACTCAAAATGATGGAGGAGTGAAAGCTATAGAGGACTATCTTGAAAGTAGAGACTTTCAAGGCTATAAGGTCACCCAAGAGGGCGATCGAATATATATTGATGTAGAAGATGAGATAGAAAGAGAGAATATCAAAAACCATCTTGAGGTATATACCCAAATTAGATAGTGAATATATATAGATAGGTTTTTGCAGGGTGGATAGAGTGTTTAATTGTTGCCTCGCAGAGACCTATTTTAATAAGCACCTGTATTACACTGTTTATTGTACTCTCAATGGATGAAAGCGAGGGTGTTATATTTGAGGGGAGCAGAGGTAAAGCTGATGACGAGAAAAAGAAGAAGATCTCCATTAAAGAGGCTGCACAGCAGATAGCTAGGATTAAACTCTTGAGATCTATTGTAATTATTATGTTTATATATAATCTTGTACTAAAGGGCATATATAATTATCTAGGAGTATTGGTTATGGACTTTGGGGGAGGACCTCTCAGTTTGGGTTTTACATATTTTTGTGATGCCACTCCAGAACTTATTACATTTACCCTTACTACAAGACTATTAAATAAATATAAAAATAAAGATCTAATTTTTGTAGCATTTCTTATGCAGATTATAAGATTATCGTTGATTCTCGTATTCAATAGTTCCATAGCTATCATATGGCTTGGAGCCTTGTCAGGATTTGCCTATGGATTAATTGCTACGGCTTATAAGACATTTATATACGAAATAGCACCTGAGGAATATAAGATAAGCTGTTTGAGCCTTAGTGAATCTATTATTGGTCTCTCTGGGGTCATTAGTGCTCCGGTATTCGGATTTTTATTTGTAAAGTTTGATGGGCATATTGCCATTGCTATTGGACTGTCTATCTATATTCTTATGACTATAATTTTGGGAATAAGAATATATGGATCTGTGAAAAGGGATAAATCTAGTATACAATAGTGTTTAAGGGGATGGGCTATATGGAAAAAAAGTTAGTGGATATGAAAAGCTTGAGACTGTCAATTATGCTATGTTCATTTTCATTCGGCATCCTATCTTTTATGTTACCGATATACAGCAAACAAATAGGTGCGAATGCGTTTGCCATTGGAGGATTATTCTCTATATTTAGCATTGTTACACTGGTTATTAGACCAGTTGTGGGGAAGACAATTGATAAATATGGAAGAAAAGCTTTTTTGATTGTAGGTTTTTTCTTTTATGCTATTTCAATGCTTTTTTTCTCATATTCGGTGAGTGTGATGCTATTATATATAGGTAGAATTTTTCAAGCAATGGGCAGCTCATTTATGTGGACTTCAGCATATACAATTGCAATGGATATGTCTGAAAATGAGGAAAAGGGAAGGACAATTGGGCAAGTAGATGGAGCAAATGCACAGGGTTCTCTATATGGAGCATTGATGGGGTTTGTCCTACTTTACTATTTACCGTTCACATTTATGCAACATTGGAGTATATTATTTAAAACATATGCAGTATTGGCTATATTGGCAGGTGTTATTGCACTAAAAAATATACCCGAGACTAAAAATTTTAAAAGTAGAGAAGAGGAACATGAGATAGCTAGTTCATTTAGTAGTGAGTTTTTTAGGCTGATGGGCATTGTGTTTGTGGGTACTGTTGCTACATCCATGTTAAGTCCTCTACTGATGGTATATCTACAGGATAGGTTTACGACGGACATTGGAATGCTTGGGCTTGCATTTATTCCAGCTGCTTTGGTATATGCATTTCTACCTTCAAGATTAGGTGAGGTTAGTGATAGGGTGGGTAGAAGAATTCCGATGATTATCGGACTTGTAGGTTCTGGCATAGTCTCTATATCTTTCGTCTATATTTCCAAGATAGAATTGCTTATAATATTTTGGGTATTAGAATCAATATGTATAGTTATAGCTTCGCCGGCAGAGACAGCATATGTGTCTGAGATAGTTGGAGAAAATATTCTCGGATATGGTTATGGCATATACCTACTTGTTGGAAGTTTAGGTGCATCCATAGGACCACTATTAGGTGGATGGTTATATGATTCTTTCGGGCACTCCATTCCATTCTATTTAAATGGGGCGATATTATTGCTAGATGCTGTTTTGGTATATATTCTCTTTAAAGATGATAGAAAAAAGCATATTTATTATAAGAAATAGGGCAACTTACTATATTGTGTTAGGAGGTATTATATTGAAAAAAACAAAAGTGATTAGATGGATAAATTACCTTAATTTAGGTCTATATGCTTTCTTAGGATTGGGGCTAGAAGTAGTGCTTGCATTTCTGATTGAGCCAATTATATTTAATACTAGCATTGCTAAATACTCGACGGGGCAAATTATTAGCCACTGGATAGTTACAATAATCTTATGGGGTATTATGGCATTAATTCTTACTAAAGTTTCAAAGCGAAAATATGGATTTGATTATTGGGCTTATAAGGGTGAGTTAAACCGCAAAGAATGGACTATTGCATTGCTATTGGTATTACTTGCTATTGGGATTAGCATTTGGAGTTGGCGCGGATTCAAGGTGTATAAGGAGTTTCATAATCTCGGGTGGTTGAAGTTTATTTTTCAATATATGTACTATTTAATGGAGACAGTGTTGATTTTATTAATTGTAGTTTTTGGACAAAAGGCAGGAGAGCTAAAATTTCATAAATCTAATATTCCATGGGGAGGTATTTTGGTAGGATTGACATGGGGATTAGTGCATGCATTGACAAAAGGTGAGCTAATGGTTGGTATCTTAAGCTTTGTTTCAGGCATATTATATGGGACTGTATATCTAATTGTAAAGAAAAACGTAAGAATAGCCTATCCACTGATTGCTTGCATGTTTATATTTTAGAAAATGAACATATTTTTAGTGACGATGATGGTCAATAGGGATGTGATTATAATGGGAATTCTTTATAAGAGATCTGGAAAGAAGGGGATGTGATTGAAGCGAATATTGATCATAGAAGACGATTTTGATTTGGCCATAGAGCTACAAAGGTATTTAATGGAATATGGCTATGATGTGCAATATTTGAACTCGTTTGATAGAGTTATGGAAGATATAAACTCTATGCACCCTAATTTAATTATACTTGATATTAATTTAGGAGATAAGAGCGGATATAAAATATGTTATCATATAAGGAATACCCACAAAATTCCGATTATGTTTTTGACCGGTAGGGATCGATATGAGGATGAAGTCAAGGCGATTAATTTAGGTGGTGATGACTATCTTCGTAAGCCATTTTCTAAAGAAGTCCTCCTTGCAAGAATTAACCGATTGCTAGAAACACATTCTTTTGAGTATCTGAATGAATTAAATCACGGCAATATTATTTTGGACATTAGTAAGAGCATGTTAACCAATACTGTGACTGGCCATAGTACTAACCTATCAAATACAGAGTTTCAAATTATGCATTATTTGATGCTACATAAAAATGAGATCATATCTAGAGAGAGCCTTATGGATTATCTATGGAATAACAAATATTATGTAGATGAAAACGCGTTGAATGTCAACCTATCTAGGTTGAGGAAAAAGTTAGGCAGTATTAATGAGCCGGAAATAATAAAAACGATTCATGGCAAAGGATTGAGATTATGTTAAAAAAATATTTATTGGATAGAGCATGTGTACTTTTATTTTTTATGTTTACAAATTCTTTTGCCATTCTATTTCTAAAATTAGTAGGTACTCCATTGAATATATTATACTTGTTGAGTCTTATTATATTAATTGTAGGAATAACATTTTTATCCATAGGCTTCATAAGATATCATCTTAAATATAAAAAACTCAGAGATATAGTTGAAGGTCTGGATAGAAGATATTTGATTACAGAAATACTAGATAGACCTGCCAATAGCGAAGCGGCTTTTTATTATGATCTGCTTAAAAGTGCCAATCGGGATATGGTTACAGAGCTAGCAGAAAATAGAGCAGAATATCTTGACTACCGAGAATTTATAGAAGAGTGGATTCACGAGATGAAGACGCCACTTACCACTATATCCATGTTAAACACTGACGATGTTGAATATCAAAAGAAACTAAAGCGACAATTTATCAAACTTTCAGACCTACTTGATATGAGCCTTTACTACATTCGTTCTAATACATTGGA
Source organism: Firmicutes bacterium UBA3920 (assembly GCA_002386065.1). Lineage (GTDB taxonomy): Bacteria > Bacillota > Clostridia > Caldicoprobacterales > Xylanivirgaceae > UBA3920. The sequence continues at coordinate 15,359 of DGES01000067.1, read as the reverse complement.
AAAAGATTATCAGGTTCAAAAAATAAATCTGGCTGGACTAGTACACCAGACGATACTAAAAGAGAAGGATCGGCTTCTCGTCAAGAATATTGTTCTTAATGTGGACTGTGACGAAGATACTTTCGTCTATGCTGATGAAAAATGGATTGCCTTTATATTACATCAGATTATGCTCAATGCAATTCAGTATGTAGATAGTCGAGGAGAGATTTCAATATCTGAATGTGAAGACGTAGATACTGTTCGATTAATGATTCGAGATAATGGATGTGGTATTTCCGCAGCTGACCTACCGAGAGTTTTTGAGAAGGGCTTTACAGGACGCAATAAAAAAAGAGATAAGGCATCGGGCATTGGGCTATATCTATGTAAGAAGAGTGCTGATAAGATGGGGATAGGACTTGATATTAAATCCAGAGAAGGGGAGTATACCGAAGTTACAATTTGTTTTCCAAAAGGGCGTTTTCATCGGGAGGTACTAGACTAAGACCTTTCAAGTCTGTAAGATGACATTTTAATCCCTTTATAGGAGAATAGTTATAGGGAGGGATTAAAATGGAACCAATTTTAAAAGTACAGCATTTAGAAAAATACTATGGAAAAGGTAGTGTGATAACAAAGGCATTAGATGATGTTTCTTTCCAAGTGGAGGAGGGTGAATTTTTAGGGATTATGGGGGCATCGGGAAGTGGAAAGTCCACATTACTCAACTGTGTATCTACTATAGATACGCCAACTGGCGGTAAGATTATTTTAAATGGTAGAGATGTGACGAGAATTTCCGATAGAGAAATAGCCAAATTTAGACGTACTAATTTAGGGTTCGTCTTTCAGGAGTTTAATCTATTAGATACATTAACAGTAGGTGAAAATATAGGACTTTCATTGGCTATAAATCATATAGACAAGGACAAGGTTGCCCATAGAGTCAGGAACATTTCTGAGATTTTAGGGATAGGAGATATTCTAGACAAGTTCCCCTATGAGGTTTCTGGAGGACAGAGGCAGCGATGCGCCTGTGCTAGGGCACTTATCAATAGTCCATCATTAATTATGGCTGATGAGCCGACAGGAGCGCTAGATTCCCATTCGTCCATGTTATTGCTGGATACTTTGGTGAAGATGAATGAAAGATATAGGGCAACTATCCTTCTAGTGACCCATGACATTTTTTCAGCTAGTTTTTGTAGTCGAGTCTTATTCTTACGAGATGGTAAAATCTTTACAGAAATAGTGCGAGGCAATAAGGATCGAAAAACTTTCTATAATGAGATTATAGATATTATGGCAGTATTGGGCGGTGAAACCAATGCTATTTAAGTTATCGCTGCGAAATGCACGTAGAACCATAGGAAATTATCTGATATATATATTGACGGTATCTATATCTATTGCCTTTATCTATGCAATTAGTGGATTGGTATTTCACCCTGATATTCAAAATTTATCGACAATGAGTTCGGGTCTTTTTCTATTATTGCTGGGCACTTCCTGTCTTGTGGTAGTAGTTATTGCGTGGCTAGTAAGGTATATGACTAAATGTATTCTTGAAAGAAGGAGCAAAGAATTTGGGACATATATGTTACTGGGGATTGAGAGTAGAGATATTGCAAGACTTTATAGATCTGAGCAGATTCTTCTAGGTGTAGTATCCACGTGTTTGGGGCTTGCCATAGGGACTATTTTATTAGAGGTAATTAAGGCCATTGTTTTTCGTTTTATGGACTTGGGATATACATTGACGATTCATTTTTCTTTGAAGGCATTGACTACAACGTTTTTATCTGTAATAGCTATTTATTTCTTCGCCTTGATAGACAGTGGTCAGTTTTTTAGAAGACAAAAAATCGTAGATCTAATGTCTTTTGATAGACAAAATCAATTATTGCAACTCAAAGGCAGGAGGCAAAGACTCTCAGTATTTATTGTATCTCTACTATTTATCATAGTGACTCTTTTTTGTATAGAATATCAATTTAATAAATATCCCATTACAGTTTGGATTGTTGCAGTAAGTTTTGTGATTCTTGTCATTTCAATCTATGGGGTTACAGCGAGTTTGCCTGCTATGCTCATTAAAGCATTTTTGAGGGGAAATAACCGGTATACGGAAAGAGTGATTCCGGTAAGATTTTTTAATTCGAAAATCAATGAAATATCTAAAAAGCTAGGAACTTTAACAGTTATATTTGTTGTTGCTTTTTCTTCATTAATGGCTGCTATGTTTTTTTCCAACTATTACATGGATCAGATGGAGGAGTTAAATAATTATGACTTGATGCTGCGTTGGGATGATATGGAATATGTAAATGGAGTCCATCAAATTATTAAACAATATGATATAGAGGCAAATGCGTCCATAGCTGTCTATGAGGATGGGGCAGGATCATTAAATGATGAATTTAAAGATACTAATGTTGTTGCCGAAAATCGAAGGGAAGATACCATCATAGGATTGACGGACTATAATGCCCTTCGGTCTTTGGCTGGATATCCCGTGGTATCTCTTCCAGAACATGGATTTATTCTCCAGACCAGTTCGACAGCAAAAGATCAATTGAAAGATCTAATCAAAAAAGATTTTTATGAAATATTTGGAGAGACTATGGAGCTCAGTACTATTCATAGTGAGGCAATGAATACCGTGGATATAAATTTCACTAACTATTATATCGTTGTAGGTGATGATGTATTGAGCGGTAAGAAGCCAGTTACACGAGTCCATCTTTGGAAGCTGGGGAATAAGAATTCTAAGTCGTTGCATGAGGATCTTCTTGACTATGCCAAGAGAGAAGGGAAGGGAACTAGAAATGTTCAGTATTGGGATGGCAGCCAAGGGATTGATCTAGCTCATAATTTCTCCATTAGAGGTGAGCTCATGGAAGAGGGAAAATCTATGATGGTTGTCCTAATAACATCTCTATACTATATTGCCATGATATTTTGCGCTATATTGGCGACAATCCTAGCTATATCTATGGTAGGGGATGCTTCAAAATATAGATACCGTCATGACATTTTAGTAAAAATAGGATATGATTTGTCAAGCATTAATAACCTTATACGAAATCAGATACTTTATATTTTTGGATTTCCTCTAATTTTAGGTATACCTGTTACGACATCTATTACATACAGTATATCTCATATTTTTTCAGGATATGTATCAAAGGGATTTTTCTTAAAGAGTGCAGGCCCTGCGGCAGCGATGTTTTTTGCACTGTATGGAATATATTTTATAGTGACATATGTTAGCTACAAAAGTGTCGTACAACCAAAACTGAGGTGAAGACAATATTGTACACATGGTAAGGCGGGTTTTACCATTATTGCCTGGATTTAACTTAGGGGATAATTGGCAACAGATAGTACAAAAATACGGGTGACTTATACATAGATATAATGTAAAATATATATACGAATTCCATAAATTTTAATCAAATTTTAATGTTCCTTGAACCCTGCTCAAAGTTTATATCGCTATAATAGAGCCATATTAAATAGCGGGAGGTTATATATATGGTCACTTTGGAACAAGTAGAAAAATTGTGTGAGCGTGCAAATATCTCTTACGATGAGGCAAGAGCAGCCCTTGAAGAGACTAATGGGGATATCCTGGAGGCTATAATCAATCTAGAAAAACAAAATCGTATTCAGGCTCCTAGGGGAGGTTATTATAATTCAAGAAACACGCAGCAAGATGGGAATGCCAATGCTTTCGGGGAGTGCACCAGTGAAGGATATAGGGAAGATAATTGTATATATTTTAAAGAACTCGTAGGTAAGTTTATAGGCTGGTGTAAAAAAATAATAGGTAAGGGAAATAGAAATAATTTTGAGGTTAGGAAAGGTCAATCGAAAGTGATGGCGATTCCAGTGACTGTGCTGGTAGTTCTTATAGCATTTATGTTCTGGGCAACTATCCCTATTATGGTGGTAGGACTGTTTTTCGGATATAGATATGCCTTTAGTGGACCAGATTTAGGAAGAGAAAATGTGAATCGTGCTATGGACTCTGTTGCAGATGTGGCTGAGAACATAAAGAGAGAAGTCAAAGGTGGGAATTTTAATGACGAGGATTCTGGTAATTGAGGATGAGGAAAAAATAGCTCGTTTTATAGAGCTAGAACTTAAATATGAGGGCTATGAGGTAGCAAAGGCCTTTAATGGAAGGGATGGGTTGGAGCTTGTAAAGACCCAGCCCTTCGATCTTGTATTGCTTGATATCATGTTGCCAGGCATAAATGGGATTGAAGTTCTAAGGCGAATTCGCCAGTTTTCTGATTTGCCTATTATACTCCTCACTGCTAGAGATGCAGTTGTAGATAAGGTTACGGGACTAGATGGTGGCGCCGACGACTATATTACTAAGCCCTTTGCAATAGAAGAGCTATTGGCACGCATTAGGGTAGCCCTTAGAAAAAAGGGCGCTGATAATGCACTAGAGGAATCATCTGAACTTGTCTTAGGCGCTGTGCGGCTAGACCCTATGAAGAGAGAGGTTCATGTAAAAGATACTTTGGTAAATTTGACTAAACGAGAGTTTGACTTACTGTATTATCTTATGGAAAATAAAAATATAGTATTAGATCGTGAGACCATACTCAATCGGATCTGGGGCTATGACTTTTCAGGTGAGACCAATGCAGTAGATGTATATATTAGATATCTCCGGGCAAAGATCGAAGAGCCTTTCGGAATAAAGATATTATATACTGTTCGGGGAGTGGGGTATGTAATAAAAGATGAGTAACAGAAAGAGTCCACAATCAACTAATATAACTGGTAAGATACGTTCATCTCTTGTTATAAAGCTCAATATGCGAATGATACAGAGGTTATTGTCTGGTTTCTTGGCAATTAATATACTCATCTTTTTGATGGGGTCTTTTGTGATCCTATGGAAGGCAGAAGAAAGACTTCAAGGCGTAATTGAAACAATAGGACAATCACCTAGGAATGTGGATGATATATACCCTACTGATGAGCGTTACAAGATATTAATGATAAAAGAGCCCCCGAAGGGCATTATACTACCTCAGAACATACAAAAAAACCTACCCATAGCAATACATGATGCAAGTCGAAGTATAAGGTTTTCGCAGACTCCTAAAGAGATGAAATTATTTGAAAAGATAGGTACAGCAGAGTACATTATAGGGTTTTCTGTGGGTGATTCATTGTATCAAATAGAATATCTTCTAGGATCGGATTTGAGATTATTTTTAACGCTATTTTTAATTATGCTAGTCTTCGAGTCACTCATAATAATTGGTGATATAAGTAAAGGTTCAAGAACCATAAGAAAGACTCTTAAACCCCTGGCTGATCTAACAGAAACAGCTAGGACTCTCAACAAAGAAATGTTTTCTATGGCGCCAAAGATAGATGATGCATATATCAAAGATTTAGCCGGTGTTATCAGTAGTATAGATGCCAGTAAACTAGATAGTCGTATATCTGTAGATAGCTCTCAAAATGAGCTTAAAGATCTAGCATCTGCTATAAATGATATGTTAAATAGGATTAATGACTCATACCAATCGCAAGTCAGGTTTGTTTCCGATGCCTCCCATGAATTACGTACGCCTATATCCGTAATACAGGGATATGTAAATCTCCTCGATCGCTGGGGGAAAAGAGATGAGGAGACAATGCAAGAATCAATCGATGCAATTAAGAGTGAGACGGAGCACATGAAAGACCTTGTTGAACAACTCCTATTTCTCGCACGTGGGGATAATGAGACTATAAAACTGCATAGAGAAGTCTTTGACTCTTGTGAAGTTGTAGACGAGATAATTCGTGAGATGCAGATGATCGATAAAAGTCACAATTTTGAGCTAGATTTAAAAGGCCCAGCCTATATTGAGGCCGATAGACAGCTGACCAAACAAGCTATCCGAATATTTGTAGATAATAGCATAAAGTTCACACCTAGTGGAAACAAGATTGTTTTAAGAATTGTAAGACAAGACAGCCATGTTCACATCACTGTTCAAGATAATGGAATTGGAATAGCTCCCGAAGATTTGCCCAACATATTTGATCGTTTCTATAGATCAGATGAATCCAGAGCAAGGCAAACAGGTGGCTCTGGACTTGGACTCGCAATTGCTAAATGGATAATTGAACGCCATGGAGCTTATTTTGAGATATTGAGTAGGGAGGATATAGGCACCCGTATAACCATTGTCTTTCCTGAGGCTGCAATTGGACATGTATAAACCCGGGTGACTTTCTAATATATGTAGTATAGAATAGATATATTAGCTTCGAAGGGAAAATTGTGAGGTGTATTGTGAAAAAAATTAGCAGACTATTTTTAAAATTTACTACATATCTTATTGTTAGCTGTCTATTCTTAACACTGATTCCGCAATATGCATTTGCTTTCACAGAGACGTTGGATGAGGAAATCGATGAACTTATATCAGAACATGAGGATACCACTGCTGGCTTGGCAACAATAGTGATAGAAGATGATGAAATAATAATCAATAGGATGGTAGGTTATGCAGACATAGAGCGCGATATTAAAGTTGATGAAGATACTGTATTTGAATGGGGCTCGTCCTCTAAGCTGTTGATTTGGATCAGCGTGATGCAGTTGGTAGAAGATGGACTAATTGATTTAGATAGAGATATTCGGGAAAATCTACCACAAGATTTTAAAACTTCGATGGCCTACGATGAACCAATTACAATGCTGCATTTGATGAATCATTCTGCTGGTTTTGATGATAGTTATACCGATTTGATGTTACATGATCCAGTTGATGTGATGACCCTAAGGCAGGCTTTGGAAGGCGCAGATATAAGACAAGTATTTAGACCAGGTGATGTTGTTGCCTATTCAAACTATGGATCCGCCCTTGCTGCCTATATTGTAGAGATGGTAAGTGGTATGGATTATAGGGAGTATGTGAAGAAGAATATCTTTGGCCCACTTGGGATGGAGTATACATCTATAGCCCCCCAGCAAGAGGATAATCTGTGGGTAAAAGCTCAAAGGGACGAGATACAGGGATACACTACGGATAAGAAATTAATTGATCCAAACCAATATGTCATTCCCATATATCCAGCAGGAAGTGTGGTAGGTACTGCAGATGATTTTGCACTTTTTTTGACTGCCCTATTGTCCGATTATGGGCATCCACTATTTAAGAGTAGAGAGACCATAGATAAATTATTTGAGCCTACATTGTATTTTCCTGGAACGGATATACCTCGGATAGTACATGGATTTTTTGCATTGCCGGCGAGAAACCGAGTATACGGGCATGGAGGAAATACTATGGCTTTTAGTTCCTCTATGTATTTTGACAGGGAGAGCCGGTTAGGTGTTTTGGTAATGACTAATCAGGCCCATGAAGAATATTTTTGCCTAGGGATTCCGGAGGTAGTTTTCGGTAGACCAGAATTTAGCATAAGTGATGAGTCGCTGGAGGATTCATCTATGTGGACAGGGATTTATCAGCCGGCGCGAATGCCCTACCATGGATTTACTAAGATATATGGACTCTTAAATAGGGTGAGCGTAAAGCATCAAGGTGAATACGATCTCTTAAGCAATAAGATTCCTTATACCCAACAGAGTCCAGGTATGTATATGACTAAAGAGGGATTTGGCATATATAGTAGGGATGTATATTCAAGGCATCCAAGATTCAAAAAACTGTTATCCTACATGTTTAGTGATGCGATTCATATTCCTCTATGGCGTCATTTGTTTGAAGTATGTCTGGTAGTTGCCGGTGTGGTAGCCATATTGTTTTCTTTAATCTATATTTCCATAAGAGCTATTCAGAGGATTCAACGTTTAAAAAGGAGCCGAGAGAAAAGGGATGTTTTTATCCTAATACAAAATATGTTAAATTTGATATTGGTTCTTAACTTAGTATGGATGATTAAAAGCGCTCTTTCAATGGTAGCTTATGATTCTTTAAAAATGAATTTTACGTTGAATATACTCTACTTAGTTTTGACGATTGCTTTATCTGTATATAGTCTTTTTAAAAGAAAATGTTTTAAAATTACAACTGTTTCTTCACTTATACTATGTGCTAATTTATTATATTGGCAATTTTATTATTGATCGGTTTGGGCACTAGAAATATAATTTTAGGAGTAGATTTATACAATGGATAAAATGACTAGCATTCTATTACTCAATATGTGTATGATTGTAGACGAGAAAAACAAAAAAGTACTCGTGCAAGATAAGGTAGACGAGAGCTGGGGAGGAATAACTTTTCCAGGGGGCCATATAGAAAATGGGGAGAGTATAGTTGATTCTACTATCAGGGAAGTGAAAGAAGAGACAGGCTTGGATGTTCAGAACTTAAAGCCTTGCGGGTTGATTCATTGGCATAATGCGGATGATAATGAACGATGGTTCATATTTTTGTTCAAGACTAGCGACTTTTCTGGTACCATGGTCAAAGAAATAGAAGAGGGAGAAGTATATTGGGTAGATATTGATATGTTGCCGGAACTGGAGTTGGCTCCGAATATGGATACATATTTAAAACTATTTTTTGATGACAATGTAAATGAAGCGTATGCTACGTGGAATGCCGAAAGTTCAAGTGATTTTTCTCTCATGTAGTATTATATTTACACTCAGAGTCTGAGTTAAATAAAACATATGGCAGTGAAGAAGTAAAAGATATCAAGATATTGGAAAGCTTAAGAGAAGAGGCAATAAAAGAAACTATAAAAAAGTTAGCATATAAAGGGATATAGAAGGTATGCATAAAAAAATTTTATATGGGAGGTGTTTTTATGTGCAGAGATGGTTCTATCAGAAAGATTAAATTTATAGAGAATATCCACATATTTAGATGTCCCATATGTAAAACACAGATGCATATCTATGATTCTAAGGACATAGTCTGCCCAAAGAGACATTGTTTTAATATCGCAAGGAAGGGATATGTGAATTTTCTATTAAAGGGCATAAGCACAGATTATGATAGGGCTTTGTTTGATTCCAGAAAGATTATATATAAAACAGGCTTTTTTGATCCAATGCTGGAACTTATAAATGATTTAATAGTAGAAAGGTTAGGAACCAATCTAAATGGTGCCAATATATTAGATGCCGGCTGTGGAGAGGGTTCACATCTGGGTCATGTTATAGGTAGCCTAAATGCCAGAACTGGTAATATCTTGCAGGGAGTGGGAGTCGATATCTCTAAAGAGGGAATATTATCAGCTTCAAAGGGATATTTTGGAATTATCTGGTGTGTGGCTGATTTAGCGAATCTTCCATTTATGGACAGACAATTTGATGTAATACTAAATATTCTATCGCCTGCTAACTATGGAGAATTTGATAGAGTTCTAAAGGATGATGGAATACTCACCAAAGTTGTTCCCGGAAGTAGTTATCTGGGAGAATTAAGGGACATCTTTTATGATGGGACGGAAAAAGAGGTATATTCCAATGATGAGGTTATAGAGCACTATAGTAATAACTTTAATATACTAGATATACAGGAGATAGAATATAGCAAAGAAATAGATCAAGAAGAACTTATGCATCTTATAAACATGACTCCTTTGTCTTGGTCAGTTATAGATAACAAGATTGAGCGAGCTATTAAAGCCGATATAAAGAATATAAGCGCGAACTTTACAATTATTGTTGGACAAAAGAGAGATAGGAGCTAAAAATAGAAAATGTCAAAAAAGATAATGACTATGAGTTTGCGTAAATAGAAATTTGGAGTTTGCAGATTGGATAAGAATCAATCAATTCCTGCATGGGCACAGGATAGTGACTTTATTCCATAACAAGGACATGGGAAGAACTATCAATTGTGTGCCGGCAGGATAGTATTCCAAACTAATTATTTTAGTAGTGGTAGCAATTGTAACTATTATTGGGTGTAGTCCTATAGTTGATTATCAGAATAGTATTTTTAACGATGAAGATAAAATAGTCAAAGATTCAGATAGCCATACATATTCAGTAAGGCAAGGTAAAAGTAAGGGTAACGAAACGGATATAAAATTTACCTCTTTTTCGGGCACAGACACTATATTCAGGATTACAAGTGACACAGGAAGTGATATTGTGTTTAATTTTGAATCTATTGTAGACAAAGGTGATTTTAAGGTGGTATTGATAACTCCAGATAACGAAATTATTGAAATTGTAAACGGCGGAAAAGAGGGAAATGAGATCGTTAAACTCAAGGAGGGCACAAGTAGAGTGAAGCTTGTAGGTCGAAAGTCCAAAGGACAAATCAAGATGGATATTGAAGCAGAGGAAAACATTAAAATTAAGACTATTGATTAGCTTTATATTTTTATAGACATTGTTAGCGTAAAATTACCGTAGGGATTTAGAGTAAGAAATTACCAATAGAATTGAAAAGAAGATGCCATCCTGTTAAAATATTAGTCGAATAAACAAATAACTTAACGAAAGGATGGCATCTTCTATGTATAATAGTATACACCATTTTAATGAGTTTGGGGTAAAAAAGATTGAAAAAACAATAAAAGAGTTCATAAAAGAAGGAAAAGATCTAGGTGATTTAGTATTTGGCTAGAGGAAAGCCTGTTTGAATTAGGCCGAAATATACTAGTTGAAGTATTGGAAGATATGGATCAGCATTTACGTAATTCTGGTCTTAGAAAAAACAATTGGGAAATAGTTAGAAACGACACTACACAGCTTTTAACGAGCTTTGGAATGATTAAATACAACAGAACATATTTCAAACCCAAGAAGGGTGGAAAGAGACGTTATCTCGTGGATGATATTGTAGGTGTAGGCCCCCATGATAGGGTGAGTGCTGATGTAGTTATAAATGCAGTAGAAGAGGCTGCGGATAGTAGTTATAGAAAAGCGGGCAAAAAAGCTACGTATGTAGATGAAATAAGTAAACAAGCAGTGATGAACAAAATACATGCCCTTGAGATTACACAGCCAGAGGTAAAGGTAGACGAGAAAAGGGATGTTGAGATACTATATATTGAAGCGGATGAAGATCATGTAGCACTTCAGAATAAAGATAAAGATGAGACCGACAATAGCTATCCAAAGATAGCTATGCCACGGCTTGTATATGTTCACGAAGGTTTTGATGGTGACAAATGTAGTGAAAATAGAAATGTATTAAGAAATGTACGCTATTTTGGAGGAATATATAAAAATAGTGAGGATTTGTGGCTTGAGGTATGTGATTACATATATGAGCAATATAACATAGATTCGATAGAAACCATATATTTCAGGCGATGGTGCTTCATGGATTAAGCAGGGACTTCATTGGATTCCAAAGAGCAAGTTTGTCCTAGATGAATATCATCTACAGAAATATGTTAGAGCATCTACAGCCCATCTAGATGATAGTGCAATCTATCAGGAGCTGCAAGATGCATTAGATTGGCCTAGTAAGGAAAAGACAAGGAAAGTATTTAAAAAGATACTTAAACTGACTGCTTCTGAAACTAAAAAGAAGGCAATTAAAGAGTCAAGACGATATATATTAAATCAGTGGGATGGAATAGAGATAAAGGCAGATAAGGGCTTTGAAATAATAGGCTGTAGTGCAGAAGGTCATGTAAGCCATATTCTATCGGATAGGCTGAGCAGTAGACCTAGAGGTTGGTCAGAGATAGGTGTTAAAAAGATGGCTGAGCTTAGGATATATATAAAGAACGGTGGCAAGGTCTATGATTTGGTAATGGATCAAAAACATAATGAGGCGAAAGAGAAAAAGCATAAGATACAGGATCGAATGATAAAAGACTTGAGGAGAAAAGTATCTAGTAAATATGCAAATGCGTGGAATAGTGACTTAGTTGTAACAACTAAAGGCAAAAACACCGGTTTATACAACGAGTTAAGAGGCCTTAGTAGCATACATAGTCTGTAGGTAGGGAGCAGCAAAGCGAACCCTTTACAATAAGAGGGACCCATATGGTATAATGGGTAAAACGGCGGCCATAAAACCGGCTAGATATGCCCACAATAAGAGACTCCGCTCTGGCTGACAAACCATATGGGCGATGCTTGTTGTCAAGGGTGTGACCGGATATAATGCTAATTTATTTATCAGGATAGCTGTATTCTTCTTTTCCCTACAGTAAATTGACGCAATCGTGAAAATAAAAGAGATTGAAATAGACGGCTTCTATGTGATAAGCTAATCCATAGAAGCTTTTATTTACAGGATATGGATGTACTTTGAAGTGCAAAAGGGGATGGTTAGATTGATAAAACCTAAAATGTTAAAACTAGGTTCAAAAATAGCAGTTATTTCGCCATCGAACGGATTAGCGTTTTTGTTTACAGACATTTATGAGTTGGGCTTGAAGAATTTGAGTGAAGAGATAGGTTTTGAGATAGTGGAGATGCCATCGGCAAGGATGTCTCCAGAGGAGCTCTATAAAAACCCGAAACTAAGAGCAAAAGATATAAACAATGCCTTTGCAGACGATAGTATTGATGGGATTATAACTTCAATTGGTGGCTATGAATCGATACGAATTTTGGAGTACCTAGATACTCCTATGATATTAAATAATCCAAAGTTAATAATGGGTTTTTCCGATGCTACGACTTTTTTAACATATTTAAACTATAGGGGAATGGTGACATTCTATGGACCTTCTATAATGGCAGGCTTTGCGCAGATTAAATCTCTGCCACCGCAGTTTACGAAGCATATCAAAGATATTTTATTTTCCAATAAATATCCATATATATATTCTCCATATGAGAAGTGGACTAATGGTTATAAGGACTGGGATAATCTATACACCTTAGGGGAGTGCACTGAATTTTATAGCAACGAAGATGGCTGGACATTTCTGCAGGGGAGGGAGCCTGTAGAGGGGAAACTATGGGGAGGATGTATAGAAGTTTTAGAGTTTATGAAGTCGACTGATTACTGGCCAGATAAGGATTTTTGGCATGACAAGATATTATTTTTTGAAACTTCCGAAGATAAACCATCACCCAGGCATGTAGGTTGTATGCTTCGAAACTACGGCATTCAAGGAGTCCTCAATAAAGTGAAAGGTATAATTTTTGGCAGACCTAAAGACTATTCTAATAAAGAAAAAGAAGAACTGGAGAGGACTATAATCCAGATCATGACAGAAGAATTTAATGTGCCAGATATTCCAGTAGCCATGAATATGGATTTTGGACATACGGATCCTAAATGGATATTGCCCCTAGGTTGCAAGGTGAGATTAAATCCAAATACGAAAGAATTTACACTGCTAGAAAGCCCTTTTAGGCAAGGATTTATATTATAATATGACAAATCATATAGAAGGGGAAGAAGCTATGAAGCATATAGGTACTCAACGTATTGAAACAGAAAGACTTATACTAAGAAAGATAACTGCAAGTGATGCTGAAGATATGTTTAATAATTGGGCAAGTGATAGCCAGGTTACTAAATATGTAACTTGGAAGTCACACAAGACCATAGAGGACACAAAAGCCGTTATTGATTTTTGGCTTATAGACATAGACGATGCAGACATATATAGATGGTGCATAGTATGGAAGGAAAATTCACAGGTAATAGGAACTATAGATGTGGTAAATCTCAATGAAAAATTAGAAACAGCAGAAATTGGCTACTGCTTGAGCCGAAAATATTGGGGTCAAGGGGTTATGACAGAGGCCTTAAAGGCAGTAATTGACTATTTGTTTCCAAAGCGGGCCTAAACAGGATTGTTGCAAGACATAATGTTAATAATCCTGCTTCTGGTAGAGTGATGCAGAAGAGTGGAATGATATTTGAGGGAGTACAATGTCAATCAGGCAAGGATATCGTATTCAAGTCCTAGTAGGTTTGATAAGGTAGGTATTATATCCAAGCTGGAACAGGGTTTATCTATGGTGATGGGATCCATGCCCTTGGTGTATAGGACAAAGGTGTTCTTGTAGAGTTCAAAATTTTTCTCTACTACATGTCCTGCTAGAACATCTATCTCATGATTTTCTAGTCCATAGGGATAATGGTCGGTACTGACGTCAATAAGGGGTTTGTCTGAAATCTCGGCCTCGAATAGTTTTTAGAACTCTTTATCTACTGTTACTATGCAGTTATACTGGAGATTGTTCGCTTTTATAGCATTACAGATATCAGTTTTAAGTTTTTCTTCTGTAGAGGAACTTGCTAATTTGTAGGCATCCACTACGATATCAAATATTAGAGTCTTTTTATCCTCCTTACCAACTACTCTAAAATCGTGCATAGAATTTATAGATGGAATATTTTTAAGTATATTCTCAACCTCGTTTCTTGCTTCAGCTATTTCTTTCGTTTCCACGGAAATAGGATCCATGTGAATAACCAAATGGAGATCAAGACTTTCACTGAGTTCCCTTTCGGCTTTATCAATTATTTCATGAATTTCAATCACATCTATATCTGCAGGAAATTCTGCATGAATAGATGCCATTACTCTTCCGGGACCGTAATTGTGAACAATTAAGTCATGGACACCAGTAATATAATCATAAGAAAGCACTCTATTATTAATGGACTTTTTAAGTTCTTCGTCAGGGGCTTCACCAATTAAAGGGCTAATAGTTTCTTTTACCAAACTAAATCCTGCATATATAATAGCAATGGCTACTAACCCTCCAATATATCCATCGATGGGTATATCTGTAAAAGTTGACGCAAATAGTGATATGGTTACTACCAAAGTAGTAAAAACGTCTCCTAAAGCGTCAGTGGCGGCAGCTTCGAGCGCAGATGAAGAAATCTTCTTTCCCAATTTTTTATTGAACAAGCTTAGCCATATTTTAAATAATATAGAAATTAATAATAATATAAAAGGAAGCCATTCAAAAGTCACAGGTTGGGGATTTTTAATACGATTAAAAGAAGTTATTATAAACTGAAAGCCCACTGTCATAACCATAAATGCGATAATTAAAGCAGAAAGATATTCTAATCTGCCATGACCATAAGGATGTTCCTTGTCAGCAGGTTTATTTGAAAGCTTAAAACCGATAATTGTGATAATGGAAGAAGCTGCATCAGATAGATTATTAAATGCATCTGCCAAAACAGCTACTGAAGAAACTATGAGTCCTATAGTTAATTTGACAATAAATAGAAGTAAGTTAACTATTAACCCAACTAAACCAGCTAAATAGCCTACTTTGTGTCTTACTTTTGTATCTTTAGAGTTGTCATTATCTTTTATAGAAAGTTTTAATATATAGTCTGCTAACATAAATCCTATCCTCCAAAATGAACCATCTTAAACCAAACAATATTTTTGCTATTTAATATAACATTATATATTTAATATAAAAGCATATCAAGTGTATAATATATTTTTTCATAACATGAAAC
>DGES01000019.1:7340-9027 GCA_002386065.1 Firmicutes bacterium UBA3920 | reverse complement strand
AGCCCCACCAAGGGTACCTGGTATACCGCTTGCAAACTCTAACCCTGTTAAACCTTCCCTCAAAGCTAACCGTGAAAGGGTAGATAGAAGTATACCTGCCTGTGCCAATATCTTAGTATCTTGCACAGTTGCGTCACTAAATGATTCCCCTATTTTTAAAACTATTCCGCGAATCCCCTTATCCCTTACAAGCAAATTACTTCCATTCCCCATTATAAATATGGGAACAGAATTACAATTACAATATTTTAATATCTCTATTATCTCATATTCAGCAGATGGCAATATCATTATATCTGCCGGTCCGCCTATTCTAAATGTTGTATGCTTACTCATTGGCTCATTAAGTAAAATTTCAGCATCTGGTACTATACTCTTTATATCATTAAATACACTCTTTATATCCATATTTCTATTGTCTCCTACATAATATATTAATAATAATAGTTTACATTATTTTTTATACTTATACAAGCCATTCAACTGCTCCTCTAGCCTCTGCATATCTTTGTCTGTATCATATATATCTGTTATATCCCTTCTAACCGAAAACATGCCCACCTCATCGAGAGAAGTTTGCATAGCTTCGCCTAGGAGTTCTTTTAAAAAGTCAATACATATCATTTTCTTATAATCATTGTCCTGTTTTAAAAGTCCATATATTCCTATCTGATCGAGCTTTATATTGGTTCCCTGTGGAATAGGTAATACATATACTTGAAAATCTTCCCCCTTTTTTTGCATATCCCTCATAGTATATATCGACTTTGTAGGTGCTAAAAATACCCCTGCCCTCTTTTCTCTCCCAAATATTCTCCATCCATCTTCATAGGTTATATCATATATATCCTCCGGCGCCATCCCTTCACTTATCCATCTTTCTATATGGGAATCAGCAACACATTCCAAAGGCTTAGAGTAAGGACTGTTATAAGTTATAAAACCAAACTGTTCTATAGCCTTCCTACCCTCTCTTTTTTCACAGGTTGCCTTAGATATAAATTTGTGTAGATCGACCCAGTCCACATCTTCCAAAGCAGATATTGGTTTATATTCATCTTCCACTAGTCCAGTATTTACAATAAATGTATACCATCCAACCATGTACGGCAATCCAGATATCACATTGTCTGTCATTATATCCATTGCTGGCTGTATAAGTAAATTTAATTCTTCTTCTGAAAAATATTCAGCTAAATTCTCTAGTATATTAGATGGTACCACATTCTCATATGGACTAAGGGATATTATATCTGGCAATATATCCCTGTTCATACCCTCCTGAAAATACATATTAAGTCTATCTGGAGTCATAGAGCGGATCTCAAAAAATACCTCTGGATATCTCCCTTCTATTTCATCTATGGTCTCCCTGAGCCAATACTCTACACTTCCCTTACCACAAATTGTATACTCTTCAACATGCCATATCTTTATAATACCTGTCCACTTGGGATTACGGGATTTCATAAGTTCAAGAGGAGTAGGCCGGTTAAGCCCTTTGCATATAAGCATAGGTCCAAAGATTATATATATGAATATAACTATGCATAAAAAAAGAGTAAATGGTTTTACCCTCTGTCCCACATTGTTCAGCTCCCCTCATGTAAAACCTTTACTCCATATATATTTAAAGTATTAAATCCATATGTCTATTTTTTAAAGTACAGCTCAACTAAACTTATTA
>DGES01000019.1:3461-7067 GCA_002386065.1 Firmicutes bacterium UBA3920 | reverse complement strand
CCTGCCCTAGATACTCCACCACCTATGGCAATTATTGAAGGATCAAATGTATTTATAATAGTTACTATACCCATGGTTAAATAATATATGTAATTATCGAATACCTCTAAAGCCGTCTTATCACCTGCTTTGGCAGCATCTACTACAACTTTTGCATCTATTCTATCTAGATCTCCATCTACACTCTTACCTATGAGACTATCAGGATTCGCTTTAGCTGCTTCTTTCCCCTCCCTTATAAGGGCAGTTGCAGATGCATATCTTTCAAAACAACCCCTATTGCCACAGGTACATAATATGCCACCAACTTTTACTATCATATGTCCTAACTCTGCCCCTACACCGTGACTTCCACTATAAGGTCTGCCACCTATTATTATGCCAGATCCTACACCTGTTCCCAATGTTATAGTAACTGAATTCTCTACACCTTTACATGCACCAGATATGGCCTCCGCCAGTCCCGCAACATTGGCATCATTCTCAATATACACAGGTAAATCTATGTGTTTCTGTAACTCCTCCCGAACGGGAACATGCCTCCAATTGAGATTGTTCGCAAATACCACCTTACCTTGATCTTTATCAATACACCCTGGAGAACCAATGCCTATAGATTCTACATCAGATATTTTATATCCTCCCTGCTTAAGTATACTCTCTATAAGTCCTGCCATATCAGCTATTATATCTTTATAGGGACGTGTCGCCCCCGTTGGCACCTCATCTTTTATGAATATATTTCCTTTTTCGTCTACTACGCCGGCACCTATATTAGTTCCACCTAAATCTACTCCTATATATAGTTTCATATCATCACCCTCTTCTTTTATTTTATTCTTCATTTTCACTTATTAATGCATTTAAACGATTGTCAAGTTCCCTTGCTGAATGATATCCTAGTTTTTTAAGGCGCCAATTCCTTGCTGCCACCTCTACAATTATAGCAAGATTCCTACCAGGTCTTACGGGTATTACAATTTTAGGTAATTCCACACCTAATATTTCTGTGTACTCTTCCACTAAACCCAATCTATCATATTCTTTATTATCGTCCCAAAACTCTAAATATATAGCCAAATCTAAAGGTTTGTTATTTATTATTGCGCCTACACCATACATAGCCTTTATATCTATAATTCCGATACCTCTGATTTCCATAAAATGACGGATTAGCTCCGGCGCTTCCCCAACAAGACGCTGCTCAGCAACTTTCTTTATCTCCACGGCATCGTCTGCAACAAGCCTATGCCCTCGTTTTATAAGTTCTAGGGCCGTCTCGCTTTTACCAATACCACTCTCTCCCATGAGAAATATACCAACGCCATATACATCTACAAGCACACCGTGCTTGGTAATCCTTGGCGCTAACTGAGAGTCTAAATATCCTATCAGTTTATTTATAAGTTTGGTAGTAGTCATTTCTGAACGGAGAATGGGCCTTTTATATTTTTTCGCATAATACAATATATAATCAGGTATCTCCATTCCCCTAGATATAATGGTACAGGGGATATCATAGCTAAAATATTTATCTAAATATTTTCTACGTATATCCTCATCCAACTGCTCAAGATAGGTCATTTCCACCTTTCCCAATACCTGTATCCTATCATGGGCAAAATAGTCAAAAAAACCTGCAAACTGCAAACCAGGCCTATTTATATCACTAGTATCTATATCTATAGATAAAGTATCCTGATCACAGTATATTATTTCTAAATTCAACGTATCAATTATATTCTCAATTGAAATACTACTCAAGAGGATTCCTCCCTAAAATAAATTTTTCTATCACATGGGCAACTCCGGCCTCATCATTAGATAGCGTTACATAGTCTGCCACCTCTTGTACTGCGCGTGGTGAATTACCCATGGCAACTCCTAAACCTGCATATTTAATCATAGACAGATCATTATAGCTATCTCCAACTGCGATTATAGATTCCCTATCTATATTGAATAGATTAGCCATATAGGAAACTGCATTTCCTTTTGTTGCATCCTTATGGGTAAATTCTAAAAATTGAGGTTTAGATATTGTTATCTGGAGCATATCACCATATAACATATCATACTTTTCCTTAAGATTTCTTATCCTATCTGGTTCATCTATTATTATAAACTTTGTAACATCCTTATCTTTAACATATCCCTCTAAATCCGTTACCACATTACCGCGCTGTCTGCTTATAGTGTAATAGAATTCACTATATTTATTTTCCTCTGCCATATAATACTCATCATCTATATATCCCTGTATATAATAACCGTCCCTTATACTTTCACGCACAAGCTCTCGAGATATTTTTCTATCTATTGGTATATGGATGAGGGTCTCTCGAGATAGGGCGTTTTTTATGAGAGCCCCTTGATAGGTGATCACAGGCATATCAACACCCAGTTCTTTTATATAAGGTAGAGCAGAACTAAACATCCTACCTGTGGCAATAGTAATAAGTATTCCTTTTTCTGCAGCTGCAATTAAAGCCTCTCTATTCCTATGACTTATCTTTAGATCTGTTCCCAGAAGGGAATCATCTAAATCTAACACTAACATCTTATAATTCATATAGTGTAAATATTCACCTCCACTGCCTGACTATATCATATGAAATTGACTAATTACATTATACGCTAAAAACTTTCCATTGAAAAGACAGAACCTTATTGGAGATAATCCTTTATATTCTGTGCGGCACGTCTAGTCATTCCCTCCACACTACATAACTCTTCCAATGAAGCAGCTCTTATAGCTTCCACCGAACCAAACTTCTTAAGAAGAGCAATACGCCTCTTAGGTCCTATCTCCGGTATATCCTCTAATATCGAATGAATACTTTCTTTTTGTCTCAAACTCCTGTGATACGACAGGGCAAATCTATGTGCCTCATCTCGTATACGTTGAATAAGATGAAGAGCATTGGCATTTCTAGGAATTATGAGTGGTTCTATACGATCTAGCATATATACTTCCTCATACTTCTCTGCCAAGCTTATAATTGGAATATAATCTAAATTCAATTCCTCTAGCACTTCAAAGGCTGCCTTTAATTGACCTTTCCCACCGTCTATCAATATCAAATCGGGTAATATTGAAAATTTACCTCCATCAATATCCTTTCCTTCACTCTGTAAATGTGCTATCTCATTAAGTCCCCTTGTATACCGCCGTCTTACAACTTCTGCCATGCTTGCATAATCATCAGGACCTTTCACTGTTTTTATCTTAAAACGTCTATAATCCTTCTTTTTGGGCTTACCCCCTTCAAACACCACCATTGAGGCAACTGACTCAACTCCTTGTATATTTGAAATATCAAATGCCTCTATGCGATAAGGCACACTCTCTAAATTTAAATATTCAGCAAGCTCCTCACATGCTCCGACAGTTCGCTCCTCCTTACGCCTCTCCCTATATTGGATATTTTGTGCGGCTTCAGTGGCATTCTTCTCTGCAAGGTCCACAAGTCTACGCTTAATACCTCTCTTGGGTACCTTTATATATACCCTATTTCCCCTTCTTCGACTTAGCCAGTCCTCTAGTATATCTACATCAGGTATCTCCCTGTCTATAAATAACTCTTTGGGAATGTAAGTATCGTC